>DNLG01000009.1:0-12806 GCA_003488525.1 Bacteroidota bacterium
CAGACGATCAGTACCCGCGCGCTCAACGAGGTCGCGGTGTTCGGCGCTGATAAAGTGAACCTTCAGGTATGGGGCAAGGGCCCAGTTCAGATGGAAGGTGTCGGCGTGCGATTCACGATCACCTCACCGGCATATGATACGCTTGTGATTCGTCCCCTCGGGCCGGATGGCCGTCCGGCAGGGCAGCCCATCGGAGTAGGCCGTCGCAGTGGAGGACGTTTCACAACGCTCATCAATACTGCCGACCATGCCACGCCATGGTATCGGTTGGAGTTCGGTTCTACGACGTCGGTTGACGAAGAGGGTAGCCGTCCGATGCTGACGCTATTGAATAATCCGGCCACCGACGGGCGTGCGGTGATCTGGCTGCGCGAGCGTTGCGAAGGTGTACACGTGGTTGATGTCAACGGTCGTGTTCTGGCATCAGCGAACGGCGTCGAGGGCAGCTTTGCTTTCGACGTTGCACATCTGGCCGCAGGTTACTATCGAGTTGTGGCAAGAAGCATAACGGGTTCTGTGACTTCAGAGCCGCTCGTGATCCAGTAACAGCCTCAATCCATAAACAGGTACGGACGCCACGTATCATCGACCGTACCCATGGCATGCTTCAGGAACAGCACATGATGCGGTCTTTTCGGCACGGCCAGTAGCCGCATTCCGGCCTCTTCGGGGGTGCGGTTTCCTTTTTTGTTGTTGCACCGAACACATGCCGTTGTAAGATTCTCCCAGGAATCCATGCCGCCGCGTGAGCGCGGGATGATGTGATCCATTGTCAGCGGTGAAGCCCCCGAGCCACAGTAGGTGCATCGCATGCCATCACGGCGCATAACGTTCTTACGTGACAGTTCGATCTTTTTGAACGGCACTCTCAGATAGGCACACAGACGGATGACCGAAGGGAATGGGTATACCGTGCGCACTGTACGAACCGACCGATGAGCATTCTGCTCTACTAGCTCGGCCTTGGTAAGGAAGAGGAGCATCAGCGCCTTCTTTGCGCTGCAAATGCTGATAGGCTCATAGGACTGATTCAGGATCAGGACCTTGCCATTGAGCGACGATACCTCGACGGTCGTTGTCGGACCGGGGTCGAGTTGTGCAATGTTGGTGTTGCGTAAGCTGAAGACAATTCTCCTGTGGTGAAAATAGGACTCCATGGGGTATTTTCGCACGCTCATTTCGTACAGGTAATCGGAGACCCGCATGCCCCGTCCCACGGCCATTCTTGCCCTCGAAAACGGCGTCACTGTCGAGGGTCTGGCAATTGGGGCCATAGGCGCGGAGTGCAGTGGCGAACTGGTGTTCAACACTGCCATGACGGGCTATCAGGAGATCCTGACCGATCCCTCTTACAAGGGGCAGATCGTCACGTTCACCTACCCGCACATCGGCAATTACGGCGTTAACGGTGATGATGTAGAATCGGACCGCATCCAGGCCTCGGGACTGGTTGTCCATGAACTCTCACCTGTCGTTTCCAATTATCGCGCAACCGACTCGCTGCAGTCCTATCTCGAGTCTGAGGGGATCGCCGGCATTGAGGGCATCGACACGCGGATGATCGTCCGCATCCTGCGTTCCGAAGGGGCGATGCGATGTGTGATCGCCCACGGACAGGGACTGGATGCACGGGAGCTTGTCGAGCGTGCCCGGCATATCCCGTCAATGAACGGACTCGATCTCACGCCGCTGGTGACCACGCAGGCCCCCTACGAATGGTCAGGTGGCCAGTTGGGCGAGTGGGACTACAGACCCGAGCTGGCCGCCCGGGCGAATCGCAAGAGAGTTGTTGCGATCGATTTCGGCGTCAAGCGTAACATCCTGCGCCGCCTTCACCATTTTGGATGTGATATCACGGTTGTGCCCGCCACCACCTCTGCCCAGAATGTCCTTGAGCTCAAACCCGACGGGGTTTTCCTCAGCAATGGCCCGGGTGACCCTGCGGCCGTGACGGCGGCCATTGAGACCGTTAAGGGGCTTTTGGGCCGCACCCCGATCTTCGGGATTTGCCTCGGGCATCAGATCCTGTCGCTTGCCGTCGGTGCTTCTACGTATAAACTCAAGTTCGGTCACCGTGGCGCTAACCATCCGGTGAAGAATCTTCGCACAGGGGCCATCGAGATCACATCCCAGAATCACGGTTTTGCGGTCGATCCCTCCACCCTGCCGGGAAGGGCAGAGATGACGCATGTGAACCTTAACGACGATACCTGCGCCGGGATCGCTCTGCGCGATGTACCGGCCTTTGCCGTGCAGTATCACCCCGAGGCCAGCCCCGGTCCACATGATTCGGACTACCTGTTCGAGCAGTTTGTGGCATCCATGGCCTGAGGCCTCTTTTGCCTCAAGATTTGCATAGTTTTCCCCCGACCCATAACTTTGCCGGCTCTGTTGTTGGGGTAGGTACTCAAGCGGCCAACGAGGGCAGACTGTAAATCTGCTGACTTATGTCTACGGAGGTTCGAATCCTTCCCTACCCACAGCGTCATTTCACCGATGTGAAATGTCCGTTAAAGCGGGAGTAACTCAGTTGGTAGAGTCACAGCCTTCCAAGCTGTTGGTCGCGAGTTCGAGTCTCGTCTCCCGCTCTGATGCGAAAGTCCCCTGAGGCGTCGGGCCATTGGTCTGTGCGCTGAAGGGCTTTGGTGTCTGCGATCGACCATGTCGCTGATGTAGCTCAGTTGGTAGAGCACCACCTTGGTAAGGTGGAGGTCACCGGTTCAATCCCGGTCATCAGCTCTTGATTTGACAATCACGTACGGGTGTAGCTCAGCTGGTAGAGCAGCGGTCTCCAAAACCGCAGGCCGCGGGTTCGAATCCTGCCGCCCGTGCAACGTTTACGAATGCATACCGCAGATCGGAGGACATGAAATGATTGATTCGATTCGGGGATTTTTCTCTGATGTGAGCAAGGAGATGAAAAAGGTCTCCTGGCCAACACAGGAGCAGCTTCGCGAGAGTACCATGGTTGTTGTGGCCACCTGTCTGGTTTTTGCAGCGCTGGTGTTTGCCATTGACCGTGGTGTGGTCTTCCTGCTCGAGTTCATTTATTGATTGGGATCCCCGCGATGTCCGACGCCGCACAACACTTGCCTGAACCTCGTTGGTTTGCCTTACGGACCTTTACCGGTCATGAGGCCAGGGTGAAGACTGCCATCGAGAATGAGATGACGCGCCTTGGACTCGAAAATCGCGTTCTGAACATCATCATTCCCACGGAGACTGTTTTTGAGGTCAGGGGCGGGAAGCGCCGCACACGTGTGAAGAATTTTCTTCCGGGATACATTCTGATCGAGCTATCGCTCGACACGCGTTTGCGCGACGTTATCCTGTCGCTGCCGTCGATCGTCTCCTTTGCCGGAACGACCTCAGGTCCGCAGCCACTGCAGAAGGAAGAGGTCGATCGCATTCTTGGCCGTGTTGAGGAGCGTAAGGACATCACAACAGCAGAAACGTCGTTCCGTGAGGGCGATCCGGTGAAGGTCATTGACGGGCCTTTTGCCAACTTCAATGGCACGGTCAAGGAAGTCAACGTAGAAAAGCAAAAGCTGAAGGTAGAAGTCGGGATCCTCGGCCGCAAGACGCCGATCGAGCTGGACTTCCATCAGGTAGAGATCGAAAACCATTAACACATGATGTGGGAGGCAGGCAACACCTGCCGCAGACCACGAAAGGATATTTGACATGGCAAAAAAGGTCATGGGTACCTTCAAGCTCCAGCTCAAGGCTGGAGAGGCCACGATGGCTCCGCCGGTTGGACCGGCGTTCGGTCAGCGCGGTCTTGCAGGTATGGAGTTTGTCAAGCAGTTCAATGCTAAGTCGGCCAAGCAGCCGGGCATGATTCTGCCAGTGCTCGTCACGTTCTTCAGTGACAAGAGCTTCACGTTCGAGATCAAGTCGCCGCCAGCTGCGATCCTTCTGATGAAGGCAGCCGGGCTGGACAAGGGATCGGCTGCACCGCATCGTGACAAGGTCGGCAAGGTTAATCGCTCTCAGCTTGCTGAGATTGCGAAGATCAAGATGCAGGACCTTAACTGTCACACCGAAGAGAGTGCGATCAGCATGATCGCCGGCACAGCGCGCTCGATGGGCATCACGGTCCAAGACTAAGAAGCCCCTTTCTCGAACATCATTTCCGAACAATAACCACTGTTGGAGGTGTCTCTTGCAGGCACCGTTTGCACAACACGAAAGGATATCCTTCCATGGCACAAGGGAAGCGTTTCAAAAAGGCCGTCAAGTCTTTCGACGGCACTCAGTCGTTCGACATCAAGAAGGCCGTTGAACTCGTCAAGCAGAATGCAACGGCGAAATTCGACGAGTCATTTGATGTTGCAATGAATCTCGGCGTTGATCCACGTAAGGCCGATCAGCTGGTTCGTGGTACGGTAGCATTGCCGCACGGTACCGGTAAGACGGTGCGTGTGCTGGTGATCGCCAAGGGCCCGAAGGACAAGGAAGCACTCGATGCTGGTGCAGACTACGCAGGATTCTCGGACTACATTGAGAAGCTGCAAGGGGGCTGGGCAGACATCGACATCATCATCGCCACGCCAGACGTGATGGGTGAAGTCGGCAAGCTGGGTCGGGTTCTCGGTCCACGCGGTCTTATGCCGAATCCCAAGAGCGGTACGGTGACGTTTGACGTTGCCAAGGCCGTCGCAGAGGTCAAGGCCGGTAAGATCGAGTTCCGTGTTGATAAGGCAGGCAACATCCATGCGGCGGTAGGCAAGTGCTCATTCAGTGCTGACAAGCTTATCGAAAACCTCCAGACGTTCGTTGGCACGGTTGTCCGCGCCAAGCCATCGTCTTCGAAGGGCAAGTACGTCAAGAGCATCACGTTCAGCTCGACGATGGGCCCTGCAGTCCGCGTTGACGCGAAGTCCGTTGGCGCTGACCAATAATTCCGAAACTATTACGCAACAGTCGGTCTGTCACGCTTCTAACACCGTCTTTGACGGGTTGACGGATCGGCGACTCTAACAATAAACAAGGTTATGATCACGAAAGAACAAAAGCAGGTAGTCGTCGCCGAGCTTGCGGAGC
Organism: Bacteroidota bacterium; assembly: GCA_003488525.1. Lineage (GTDB taxonomy): Bacteria > Bacteroidota > Ignavibacteria > Kapaibacteriales > Kapaibacteriaceae > UBA10438. The sequence continues at coordinate 5,047 of DNLG01000009.1, forward strand.
TGATCCGTAGTGCGTCGAGTCTGTATTTCGTGGATTTCACCGGCATGACTGTCGCACAGGACCAGGCGTTTCGCCGTGATCTGCGCGCCAAGGGCGTAACGATGAGGGTTGCCAAGAACACCCTTCTTCTGCGTGCTCTTGCTGAGGTCGGTGGCTACGAGATTGAAGACACGAAGCTGGCCGGTCAGACGGCGATGATCCTCGGAGCGAGCGATCCTGTTGCTCCTGCGAAGGTGATCCGTCAGCACTTTGAGAAGCTTGAAAAGCCACGTCTCAAAGTCGCGGTAGTCGAAGGTATGTACTTCGGCCCTTCCGAGCTCAAGCAGGTATCGGAGCTTCCGACTCGCGAGGATCTCATTGCCGGCATGCTTGGCAGCATCAACGCCCCGATCTCGGGAATCGTTGGCAGCCTGAATGCCGTCATGCGGGACGTCGCATCGATCATCGAGGAAGTCGCAAAGAAGAAGGCTGCCTAAGTGGCACGCCGAGGCGTGACGCGGCACGGGGTGTCGGTCACCATTCATCACACAAAGAACATTCATCATTCATTCGTGGAGAAATCCAATGTCAGCAATCGTTGAAGAACTCGTTGAGAAGATCGGAAACCTCACTCTCGTTGAGGCAGCTGATCTCAAGAAGGCTCTTGAAGAAAAGTTCGGTGTATCGGCAGCAGCTCCAGTGATGGTTGCCGGTGTCGCTCCGGGTGCGGCCCCAGCAGCAGCAGCCGAAGAAAAGACCGAATTCGATGTCGAACTCACCGAAGGCGGAGCACAGAAGCTCAACGTCATCAAGGTTGTTCGCGAAGTCACGGGTCTTGGCCTCAAGGAAGCCAAGGATCTGGTAGAAGGTGCACCGAAGATCGTCAAGGAAGGTGTTGCCAAGGCAGATGCCGACGCTCTCAAGAAGAAGCTCGAAGAAGCTGGTGCCAAGGTCACACTCAAGTAATCAGAGCGCGCAGTAGAAACAGCCCCGAGACGGTAGAAATGCCGTCTCGGGCGTTGTCGTAAATAGAAAGCCCCTTTCAAAGGGGGCGTTCTGACGGTCGAAACAGAGCCTACGCCGGTGTCATTTCGATCATCAGAACGAAACAGAACTTTTTACTAGCCGTCAGGAGCTATCTCCATGAATGGTCTGAGCACAGAAACAGCATTGTACCAGCTGCCGCTGCAACGGGTGCGCGAACGCGTGACGTTCGGAAAGATCGAATCTGAGTCGACCTACCCAGATCTGCTCGGAATCCAGATCGATTCCTTCCACGATTTCCTCCAGGAGGATGTCGGATTCTCCGACCGCAGGTTCGTCGGACTGCAGCGAGCTTTCGAGAGTAACTTCCCGATCGAAGACAACTCCGGGGTGTATGAGCTGAGTTTTCTTGAGTACATCCTCGAGAAGCCGAAGTACTCCGAGGAAGAGTGTCGCGAACGCGAGTTGACGTATGCCAAGACGCTGAAGGCCAAACTACGCCTTTCGTCAAAGGCTGATCGATCATCGGAAGATTACATCGACGCCATTGATCAGGAAGTCTACCTCGGTCAGATTCCTGCCATGACGCCGCGTGGTACGTTCATCATCAACGGCGCTGAGCGCGTGATCGTGGCACAGCTGCACCGCTCGCCGGGCTGCTTCTTTGACGAAGCGATCCACCCGAACGGAACAAAGATCTTCTCAGCCCGTATCATCCCGTTCAAGGGATCATGGGTTGAGTTCACAACGGACATTCACGATGTGATGTATGCGTACATCGATCGGAAGAAGAAGTTCCCGGTGACAACGCTTCTGCGTGCACTTGGATATTCCAGCGATGAGGATTTGCTGAACCTCTTTGACCTGTCTTCCGAGGTTCCGGTAAAGAAGCTCACCGATGAGCACCTGGGCCGTCGTATTGCCGCTGATGCAGTGGACATGAGCACGGGTGAGATCATTGCTCAACGAGACCTTGTTTTGGACGAGGCCCTTCTTGTGGCGTTGCGCGATTCAGACGTTGAGTCCATCCGGGTGTTCAAGTACGAGAATCCTAACGACGAGCCGATCATTGCCAAGACTCTTGCAAAGGACACGGCACGTACGCGTGAGGACGCTCTGGAAACAATCTATCGTCAGCTTCGTTCATCCGATCCGCCAGATCTTGATACGGCATGGGGCCTGCTCGAGAAGCTGTTCTTTAACCCGAAGCGCTACGACCTCGGCGTCGTGGGCCGCTACCGGATCAACGAAAAGCTTGCGATGACTGTGCCTCTTGATGTTACGACGCTTACGGTCGACGACATCGTAGCCATTGTGAAGTATCTGATCGACGTGCGTGATGCGAAGGTTCCGGTCGACGATATCGATCACCTTTCGAACCGCCGCGTGCGTACGGTCGGTGAGCAGCTCGAGTCGACCTTCAACCTGGGTCTGACGCGTATGGCTCGTACGATCAAGGAGCGCCTCTCGGTGCGCGACAGTGAGAATGTCACCCCGAGTGAACTTGTCAACGCCCGAACAATAACGAGCGTTATCAACCAGTTCTTCGGCACCAACCAGCTGTCGCAGTTCATGGATCAGACGAACCCGCTGTCGGAGATCACGCATAAGCGTCGTACCTCGGCACTCGGTCCTGGTGGTCTTACACGTGAGCGCGCCGGCTTCGAGGTTCGCGACGTACACTACACGCATTACGGTCGGCTCTGTCCTATCGAAACACCGGAAGGTCCGAACATCGGTCTGATCTCGTCGCTGGCTATCCATGCACGTGTCAACAAGTTTGGATTCATCGAAACACCGTATCACAAGGTTGTCAACGGCGTTGTGACGGATGAGGTCGAATTCCTCCCGGCCGACAAAGAAGAAGGCTTGATCATCATTCCGGCCTCGACGGCAACTGACGCTAAGGGGCGTATTCTCGGTGATACGGTTAAGGCCCGCCTCAGCGGTGACTACAAGGTAGTTGCGCCGACCGAGGTCAACTACATGGAGGTCAGCACCGATCAGATCACCTCTCCGGCCGCATCTCTGATCCCGTTCCTTGAGCACGATGACGCTAACCGTGCACTGATGGGTTCGAACATGCAACGCCAGGGCGTACCGCTGCTGCGTCCGGAAGCTCCGATTGTGGGCACCGGCATGGAAGCCCGTGTCGCTCGTGATTCGCGTGCCCTTGTGCTGGCAGAAGATGACGGTGTGGTCGACTACGTATGCGCCGATTTTGTCCGAATCGTGTACGACGACAAGCGCAACGCAGATGAGAAGCTTATCTCGTTCGAAGGCGACCGCACGGTAACCTATAACCTGCAAAAGTTCTATCGTACGAACCAGGACACCAGCATCAACCACAAGCCGATCGTGGCGGTTGGTCAGCGCGTCAAGAAGGGTCAGCCCATCATTGATGGTGCCTCGACGGAAAAGGGCGAACTGGCACTCGGTCGCAATGTGATGGTTGCCTTTATGCCTTGGCGCGGATACAACTTCGAAGACGCCATCGTGCTCAGTGAGCGGATGGTTGCCGAGGATGTCTTCACGTCGATTCACATCGAGGAGTACACGCTGCAGGTTCGTGACACAAAGCGCGGTGAGGAAGAGTTCACCCGTGAAATCCCGAACGTCAGTGAAGAAGCCACCAAGGATCTGGACGAACGCGGCATTGTTCGCATCGGAGCCAAGATCCGCGAAGGTGATATCCTCATTGGTAAGATCACACCGAAGGGAGAGACCGACCCAACGCCGGAAGAGAAACTTCTGCGAGCGATCTTCGGTGATAAGGCTGGTGACGTCAAGGATGTGTCACTGAAGGCACCTCCGGGACTTAAGGGCACGGTGATCAATACCAAGCTTTTCGCCCGCCGCGTTCTGACGAGCGATAGCGAGTTCCGTCTCGAAGAAAAGAAGCGTCAGGATCTTATCACACGTCGGGAAAACCAGGCCCTGCGCGCTCTGGACATCGATTGCATCGAGCGTCTCGGTCAGCTTCTCGAAGGTGAAACATCTATCGGTGTGCGTTCCACGAACGACACGATGATCTTCCGCAGCGGAGCCAAGTTTACAGCCAAGGACATGCTGGCCAAGTTCGAGTCGGGATCATTCCTCCCGTCAAACACCAGCCTTGAGCAAGATTGGGTGGCAGACAAGAAGACCATGAAGCTTGTACGCACGCTCATGGAAAACTTTGAAACGCGCCGCAACACGATCATTCTCGATGCTCGTATCGAGCGGAACAAGATCGCTGCTGGCGATGAGCTCCAGCCAGGCATCCAGCAGATGGCCAAAGTCTATGTTGCCAAGAAGCGTAAGCTTCAGGTTGGTGACAAGATGGCCGGACGTCACGGTAACAAGGGTATCGTGTCGAAGATCGTGCCTCTGGAAGACATGCCGTTCCTCCCGAATGGTCGTCCGGTGGACATCGTTCTCAACCCGCTGGGTGTGCCTTCACGTATGAATCTGGGTCAGCTCTACGAAACCGCTCTCGGATGGGCCGGACGTGAGCTGGGGATCCACTTCGCAACGCCGATCTTCGACGGGGCTTCGTGGGATCAGGTGGGTGACTACCTCGAGAAGGCCGGTCTGCCACGTACAGGCAAGACAGTTCTGTATGACGGTCGCTCCGGTGAAGCCTTCGAGAACGAGGTCACGGTTGGCATCATCTACATGATGAAGCTTTCCCACCTTGTCGAGGATAAGATCCACGCTCGTTCGATCGGACCGTACTCTCTGATCACTCAGCAGCCCCTTGGCGGTAAGGCCCAATTCGGTGGTCAGCGTCTCGGGGAAATGGAAGTCTGGGCGCTTGAGGCGTATGGTGCTGCTCACACCCTGCAGGAGATGCTGACGCTGAAGTCAGACGATGTGCAGGGTCGGGCCAAAATGTACGAGACGCTCGTCAAGGGTGAGAACCTGCCGACGCCGGGAATTCCCGAGTCGTTCAACGTTCTCATTCGTGAGCTGCAGGGTCTCTGTCTGGATGTCAAGCTCGACTGAGTCTGACCTCCACTGTCCATTAATTCGTCAACCAAGGAATTTTCGCTCGGAGTTACGATGCAGTTCCAAAACATCCCGAAGCGCGGATACGGTTCGATCACGATCCGCATTTCATCACCGGATGACATTCTCAATCGCTCACACGGCGAGGTCACCAAGCCTGAGACGATCAACTACCGTTCGTTCCGTCCGGAGAAGGACGGTCTTTTCTGCGAGAAAATCTTCGGTCCGATCCGTGACTGGGAGTGCGCATGCGGAAAGTACAAGCGCATCCGTTACAAGGGTATTGTATGCGACCGATGCGGCGTGGAAGTGACGCAGAAGAGCGTACGACGCGAGCGCATGGGCCACATCATGCTGGCCGTTCCGGTCGTTCACATCTGGTTCCTTCGGTCGCTTCCGAGTAAGATCTCGGGTGTGATCGGTATGCCTACCAAGGACGTTGAGCGGATCGTATACTACGAGTCATACGTTGTGGTGCAGCCGGGGTCGACGGGTCTTCAGAAGAAGGACCTTCTGACTGAAGAACAGTACCTGGAAGTTCTTGCAAGCCTGCGCCCTGAAGAGCGCAACATGGACGATGAAGATCCGCGCAAGTTCATCGCCCTCATCGGCGGTGAGGCTGTCAAAGAGCTACTGCGCCGCGTTGATGCTGACGAGGACTATTTCAAGCTGCGCGAAACGGCCCGTGAGGACATGTCTCAGGCGAAGAAGGCCGACGTGCTCAAGCGTCTGCGAATTCTGGATGCATTTCGCACAGCCGAGCACAAGGAGCCGAACCGTCCCGAGTGGATGGTGCTCGACATCATTCCGGTTATCCCGCCAGACCTTCGTCCACTCGTGCCTCTCGAAGGCGGCCGGTTTGCGACTTCCGACCTGAACGACCTGTATCGTCGCGTCATCATCCGCAACAATCGCCTTAAGCGCCTGATCGATATCAAGGCTCCTGAAGTGATCCTGCGTAATGAGAAGCGCATGCTCCAGGAATCGGTCGACGCTCTGTTCGACAACTCGCGTCGCGCCGTTCGCAGTGAGTCTCAGCGCGCACTCAAGTCGCTGGCTGACACGCTCAAGGGCAAGACCGGTCGCTTCCGTCAGAACCTTCTCGGTAAGCGCGTTGATTACTCCGGCCGTTCGGTTATCGTGGTGGGTCCTGAGCTGAAGCTCTATGAGTGCGGTCTTCCAAAGGACATGGCCGTTGAGCTCTTCAAGCCCCTTATCATCCGCAAGCTTATTGAGCGCGGTCACTGTAAGACCGTCAAGAGTGCAAAGAAGCAGGTTGAAAAGAAGACGACCGAGGTGTGGGATATTCTCGACACGGTGATCGACGGTCATCCGGTGCTTCTGAACCGCGCCCCGACGCTCCACCGTCTGGGTATTCAGGCCTTCCAGCCGAAGCTCATCGAGGGCAAGGCCATTCAGCTGCACCCTCTTGTAACGACGGCTTTCAATGCTGACTTCGACGGTGACCAGATGGCCGTGCACGTGCCTCTGAGTCATGAAGCCCAGCTTGAGGCTCTGCTTCTGATCCTCTCTGCCCACAACATCATGCACACGCAGAACGGCGAGCCGATTGCCGTTCCGTCTCAGGACATGGTTCTTGGCGTGTATTACCTCACAAAGGCGCGCGGTGGCGTAAAGGGTGAGGGTAAGATCTTCTCGAGTGAGGATGAAGTGGTGATCGGATACAACTCCGGTCGCATTGGTCTTCATGCTAAGATCAAGGTTCGTATCGGCGGCAAGATGATCGAGACAACGGCAGGACGTGTCCTGTTCAACAAGATCGTTCCGTTTGAACTCGGCTACATGAACGAGATGCTTGGAAAGAAGCGTCTTCGTCAGGTCATTGCTGACTGCTTCCGCAAGGCCGGTCTTGCCAAAACGGTTGAGTTTCTTGATAAGCTCAAGGAAACCGGCTTCATGACGGCAACGCGCGGGGGTCTATCGGTTTCGATCGCCGACGTGGTGGTGCCTGCCGAAAAGACAAACATCATTGACCGCGCCCAGAAGGAAGTCGATAAGATCGAAGACTATTATCACTCCGGTGTTATCACCGAGGGCGAGCGATACAACAAGATCATCGATACGTGGTCGACCGCTACCAACCGCGTGGCAGACAAGCTCTACAATGAGCTGGCCTCGAACAAGGATGGCTTCAATACGTTCTTCATGATGCTCGACTCGCAAGCACGGGGCTCGAAGGAGCAGATCCGCCAGCTTGCCGGTATGCGTGGTCTTATGGCCAAGCCACAGAAGACGGCCGCCGCCTCTTCTGCTGAGCTCATCGAAAATCCGATCATCTCGAACTTCAAGGAAGGCCTGACCATCCTTGAGTACTTCATCTCGACGCACGGTGCGCGTAAGGGTCTTGCTGATACAGCTCTCAAGACGGCCGACGCCGGATATCTGACGCGTCGTCTGCACGACGTGGCGCAGGATGTGGTGATCTCCGAGGACGACTGCGGTACGATTCGTGGCGTCGAAATGCGCGCACTGAAAGACGGCGAGGACGTGAAGGAGCCGTTGAAGGAACGCATCCTTGGCCGGACATCCCTTGTTGATGTGACCGATCCGATCAACGGTACGGTTTACTGCAAGAAGGGCGAGATGATCGATGAGGAAGTTTCTGAAGCGATCGAGCATAGCCCGATCGAAGCAGTGATGATCCGCAGCGTTCTCACCTGTGAATCACGTCGAGGCGTGTGTGCCCGCTGCTATGGTCGCAACATGGCCACTGGACAGCTGGTCGACACGGGTGAAGCCGTCGGCACGATTGCATCACAGTCGATCGGTGAGCCGGGTACGCAGCT
>DNLG01000009.1:13038-16095 GCA_003488525.1 Bacteroidota bacterium
CAGTTCGACGCGGTTCGCACGGTAAGCTACCCCGGAGAAACCGAAGACGTTGAAGTCGTGGTGTCGCGCGCAGGTGTCATCAACATTGTTGAGCCTGGCTCGAACCGCGTTGTCACCAAGTATGACGTTGTCTACGGTGCCGAACTCAAGGTTAAGGACGGACAGACGGTCAAGAAGGGCGATACACTTTATGACTGGGATCCGTACAACTCCGTCATCATCACGGAGAAGGCCGGCCGTGTGCGCTACCGCGACCTCGTTCCGAACCTGACGTTCAAGGAAGCAATTGACGAGCAGACTGGTCACACAACCAAGATCGTTATTGATTCTCGCGACCGGACCAAGAGCCCGGCCATTGAGATCGTCGACGACGAAGGAACATTGATCCAGTCGTACATCATCCCGTCGCGCGCTCAGATCGTTGTCGACGACGGAGAAGTCGTAACCGTTGGTTCAAAGCTTGTGAAGATGCCGCGCGATCTCGGACGTCTGCGAGACATCACGGGTGGTCTGCCACGCGTTACGGAGCTCTTTGAAGCCCGCGCACCTCAGGCCCCTGCCGCTGTGACAGAGATCGACGGTATCATTTCGATCGAAAAGCCGAAGCGTGGTTCGCGCGTTATCGCTACGACGTCTCTCGACGGACAGCTCAAGCGTGAGTACTCAGTGCCGATCGGCCGTCACGTTCTTGTGCAGGAGGGCGACCTTGTGCGCGCTGGTGACCGTATGACGGAAGGTGCCATTAATCCGCACGACATTCTTCACATCAAGGGTATCAATGAAGTGCAGGCCTACCTGGTGAATGAGATCCAGGAAGTCTACCGGATGCAGGGTGTGAAGATCAACGACAAGCACATTGAAGTGATCGTTCGCCAGATGCTGCAGAAGGTCCGCGTAACCGATTCTGGTGACTCTCCGTTCCTCGAGGGCGACCAGGTGGACCGCATGCGATTCAGTGACGAGAATGACCGTTTGAAGGGCTGCGTTGTGGTGACCGATCCTGGTGACTCAAAGCTCAAGTTTGGTCAGATCATCGATAAGCGCGTTCTGCGCGAGATCAACGCCGATCTGAAGAAGGGCGACAAGCAGGGCGCTAAGAGCCGCACTGCTGAGCCATCGATCGGTGAGCCCCTTCTGCTCGGCATTACTCAGGCATCGCTCACGACCGAATCGTGGCTATCGGCGGCGTCGTTCCAGGAGACCACTCGCGTGCTGGCTGATGCTTCTGCTGCCGCAAAGATGGATAAGCTTCTGGGTCTCAAGGAGAACATCATCCTTGGTCAGCTTATTCCGGCTGGCACGGGTCTGCGTGCCTATCAGTCGATGCTTGTTGCGTCGGATGTCGGCAACATCTTCGGACCTGAGGCGATCATCCCGCAGGTTGAGTCCGAAGAAGTCATCCCGCGCAAGCCGGTGCGTCGTTCGGCACGTCTGGGTCAGGACTGATCTGTTGTTGAATGAAGTTTATCAAGGGGCGATTCGGAAACGAGTCGCCCCTTTGTCATTTTGCACGGTGATCTCGAAGGTGTCATTGTTTCGGTGGACTCTTGCGGTAGCGGTACTGATGCTTGTGCCGCCACACGACGTGTCCGCTCAGAGGCCTGTAAGACTTCCCGTAACCACCGGATTCTCTCAGAGGATCACTTCCGTTTCTGTCTCGGGAACTGCCCGTTGGCTGATCGACCAGAGCATGGTCTATCGTGGTAAGGATCAGAACCGCTACGAACAGTGGCAGGCACTGCCGGAGTTGTATCGCTGCGGAGCGGCCCATCCGGTGTCGGCAACAAACGACCAAATCACCGTGGTTGCCCAGCGGCAAGGGCAGAGAGATACCTCGTGGTGGCTCTTTCGTTCGACGCCATCTGCTATGATGTGGTCTGACAGTACAGCCATACCCGCATCGGGTCAGTTCTTATGCAGCGCCGAGGGCATGCTGCTCTTTAGCGCAAGTGAGCCCGATCGCCCGATGATCATTGATGCCTACGATTCTTCAGGACAGCTCATTCGATCGATAGAAATGGCCCGCGTGCGCAACTGGCCGGCCACCAGGTTGCGTCCGTGTGGTGACTCGATCATTGCTCTCGATCACGGAAGTGGGATCGCGATTTGCGAGGTGATCCGTACCGGAGCAGGGAAGACACCGATCGACTGGGTGACGGCCGAACTTCCCGAAGTCATTGATGGCAAGGTCGGCGATAATAATGCCTTTGTCTACAGGACGTCAAAAGGTACGTTCATCGATCATGCAGGGACGGTTCGTTCAATGCGTGTGCTTACTGAACGGTTGCAGGAGGTCGTTGTCAACGGAACCGCTGCTACCCGAATCGCCAATGGTGGAATCGAGTACGCGCCGGACGTAACACAGGAGAACGTCGAACGCTTTCGACTGAACAATCTGCTTCTCGCCTCCACGCATAGGATCCTTTGGAGTCGCGGTTCTGATTGCTTGCTGGCGCGGCAAGACGGAACACTCTGGTTTACCTTCAAGTTTGCTGATGCTTCCGGCTTCTCCTATGCCATCAATCAATCAACAGATGGGAGCGTAAGTCGTGGATCTCGCCTGTTGCTTTCGGGGTTGACGGTCACGTTAGCTGGACATGTCCGTGTTCAGGGCGCGCAGGTGTCGGATGCTGTGAGCACTATCATACCGGGAGTGTCAGCATGCGACACCGTCAATGTTCGAGCCGCCAGCCCAGGTCATGAGGCCCTGCACAGAGTCGGAAATGAGGTATGGCTCACCTGCTCGGAAGGAATCTTTTCCTATCCGGATATGCGACGCATTCAGCAGCGCCCGGGATACGGCGCCGTCAAGTCCGGCGACATGGTCTACATGCAGACGACGCGAGGCATTGAAGTTAGGGGGCCTGCCGATACACTATCACGCGTTCTGATCCCTGGTGCGATCGGTGCCGCCATGACGGTGATGGGTGACACGATCTTCCTCATCAATGTTCAGAGTGTGCCGGGAAGTGAGCAGGATGCGAGGGTCTCGGTCGATGCCTACGACCGTGAAGGAAATCCATTCTTTCTCGACCTTACGGTTGTTGAGTCCGCCCC
>DNLG01000009.1:16363-20145 GCA_003488525.1 Bacteroidota bacterium
GATGGTTGCGTGGGCCCGCAGTCAGGACGGACGCACGGGGCCTGCAGTGATGATAAGCCCGGATCGCTGGGTCGTGCAACCCGTTGAGCTTCGCACCGCCAGCCCCGTGATCGCCTGCGCTCACATGCCGGGCTGGTTTGTGTTCAGCACGGCCGATGGGGTGTGGTCGTTACAGCAGCTTATCAGCAGCGTCCCCGCAGGAAACCATAGGGACGAAACAGAGTTCTTCGAAGCAACGCCGGATCAGGAGATGCTTGTCGATGTTCTGGGCCGCGTGTTTTCTCGTGAATCGGCACCGGTAGGTGCCTATTTTCAGATTGTTCGTTTCGGACCACATTGGCGCGTCCGATCGATGAAACTTCTTCCCTGAGGGTTCCTGTGATGATTCGCCCCCTTCTTGCTGCCTTTTTCCTTCTCTCTGTAACCAGTCTGGCCGACACACTCTATGTGGCAACGAGTGCCACCGCCGGTGGCAATGGTCAGTCGTGGTCAACGGCCTACACATCACTCGAGGACGCACTTGCCAAGTGGCAGTCGGGCGACGAGATCTGGTGTGCTGCCGGACAGTATCAGGTCCCTCAGGCCGGATACCCAATATCCAATGGCATGCGTATCTATGGGGGCTTTAAGGGCAACGAGACCATGCGTGAGCAGCGCGACTGGTACCGTCAGCGCACCGTGCTGAACTCATCTCAGGGGGCGAGCATCTTCACGCTCACGGCATGCGATTCGATCACGAGAATCGACGGATTTGTCCTCCAGGGTACTCGATCAACTGCTATGCTGGTCAACGGCGGATCTCCCCGCATCTTTAATAACCACTTTCGAGCCTGTTCAACGACGACTGACGGCGCGGCCATCCGCATGAATGGCGGCGGCCGCATACAGATCGAGTACTGTGTGTTTGAGGATTGCAGCGCTGACAGGTTCGGTGGTGCAGTGTATCTGAATTCAGACATCACCAGTGCGGCATGGAACCGTCAGTGGGGACCATTCATCGGTCAGTGCTTCTTCGTGAACTGTAGCGCGCAACGAGGTGGCGGACTCTACATTGCTGATTGTCCTGGCACTACGCAGATCACCTCAACGGTGTTCGCCGGCAATCGCGCCGTCGATGCTGCGGGAGCCATCGGCTCGGAGACGTCGGACGTGTATCTCAACAACAGTACTTTCTCTCGTAACACTCTTACTGGTTCGACGGTCATTGGTGGGAAGTCGGCTGCAATGAGCGCCGGTGCCATTCAGAACTGCCTCATGTGGAATGAGGATGAGGACACTACATCGCATGTGCTGCAGCTTGTGCCACAGGGAGACACATCGAAGTTGGTAGGACGTGCCAATGTTATCGAGCGCGACTTCGTCTATGGCTTCTGGCAGTTTGCTCCAGACTTTGTGAGCGTTGACGATGTGGACGGCAACGATGACATCTACGGCACAGACGATGACGGACTTGTGCTGCTGCCGGGATCGATCGGACGCGATGGTGGTTATCTCGATACATACGTGAACCATCGTCAGCATGACATCCTTGGCAATCCTCGGCTTGTGGGCAGGAAGCTTGACGTTGGTGCCTACGAAGCACAACGAGAGGAAGGTCGATTGGGCTTCCGAGAAGCTATGGCTGAGATGCGAAAGGGCGGTCTGGTCTTTATGTACCGTCACGGCAAAACAGACTGGGATCAGAAAGATAGGGGGCCGGCGCCGGAGTGTTTCCCCGGGCGTAATCTCATAGCGGAGGGGCGTGAGCAGTGTGATGAGATCGGCAAGGCCCAACGGATGCTTGGTGTGGAGCAGGGCGAAGCGTTGACCTCGCCGGCATGCCGCTGCTGGGAAACCCTCAAGATCATGGTTGGACGATACGAAGAGCGCTCATACTGGGCCGGCGGAGGAGGGACAGGTCCGAGCGCCCAATCACGACTGCGCGATCTCTCGACGGCGGTGACAAGTGGCAACCGATTTATCTCGACCCATGACGCCGTGTGTCAGTCGATCTTCAACCCGAATGGTGGCGGAGAGATCATAACAACGGCTGAGTATATGGAAGGTGATGCACTGATCATACGGCCACTCGGTGGTACGGACCACGAGGTTCTCGCACAGTGGTGCTCGGAGACATGGACCCGATATCACGTGCGCTTCCCTGATGAAGTGAGCAGCGTTACCGAACAGGGTGCGTCGCAGCAGCGCATAACCGTTACACCTGTTCCGGCCTCCGATCAGCTGTCGGTTACAACAATGATGCCTGGCCGCGTACGGGTGATCAACATGCTTGGAGCGCAGGTCGCAACCTTCGACATTGACGAATCACGCTCTGCCCGAGTTGACGTTTCTTCCTGGCCTGTGGGCACATACGTGATGATCAACGACTTGTCGGCGACTCCGTTCGTCGTCGCTCGCTGAGGCATCGAACGATCACGACCCGAATCGTCGGGCTTTTTCGTCATCGAACGCTCCCTCCCATCGTGCCATCACAACGGTAGCAAGGCAGTTCCCGAGAAGATTTACGCTCGTGCGGGCCATGTCCATAAACTCGTCCACACCGAAGATCATCGACACGGCGATCGGACCGTAATGACGGAGATGTTCCGGCAGGAAGGTTGACAGTGTTGCCAGTAGAATAACCAGTGAAGCACGTGGAACGGCGGCAACACCCTTGGAGGTGATCATCAGTGCCAGCATCATGGTGAGCTGCTGACCGATGTCGAACGTAAACCCCGGTACGGTGGAGGCCACAGCCTGCATCACAAAGACGCTGGCCATTGAAAGGTACAGCGTCGTACCATCAAGGTTGAACGTATAACCGGCGGGCATGACGAAGCCCACGATGTGCTTGGGCACGCCGAACTGCTCCATTCTTTCCATTGCCATCGGCAGTGCGCTTTCGCTGCTGGTTGTGACAAATGCCAGCGTAAATGGTTCGCGCACGGCCTTGAGAAAGGGGCGCAGCGGAATACGTGCGATGATCATCACAGCGCCGAAGACCACAACGACGAATAGGATAAGGGCGATGTATAACGACCCAATAAGAAGCCCGAGCGACTTGAGAATATCCAGCCCCTGGTGGCCGATGGTTGCCGCCATGGCTGCACCGATGCCAATTGGGGCAAATCGCATGATGATGTTGGTGAAGGCGAACATTGTCTGTGCCAGAGATTCGCACCAGGCAATGATCGGCTTCGCATGATCTCCGATGCGTCGCAGCGCCAGAGCAAAGATCACCGAGAAGGTCACGATCTGCAGCACGTCGCCCTTTGCCATGGACTCGATGATGCTGGTCGGAAAAATGTGGACGACGGTCTCAATAAGCGTCTTGGGGTGATTCGTTGCCACGCTTCCGAGCGTACCGGGATCGCCCACAAGGGCCACGCCGGATCCTGGCTGCGATAGATTTACAACGGCAAGGCCGATAAAGAGGGCGATCGTGGTGACGATCTCGAAGTATATCAGCGACTTGAGGCCCAGACGTCCAACACTACCGCTATGCCCGCCCCCTGCAATACCTGTAACGACGGTTGCAAACACAAGAGGAGCGATGATGACCTTGATCAGATGCAGGAAGATGTCACGTAGCCATCCGACCTGCGTACCGAATTCGGGTGCTACATATCCTATCGCGATTCCCAGGGCGACACCGAGGAGAATCTGCTTTGTCAGTGTGAACTTCATGCAAAGAAGTTACGAAGTCACGTCCACCCGTGGCATGGCGCGGCGATCATCTACTTCTTGATCAACGCCGTTGATGTCACGGCAGTGCCCGAGGAGATCTCCAGCCGGTAGCTGCC
>DNLG01000009.1:20360-35926 GCA_003488525.1 Bacteroidota bacterium
AACGGCTCCTGTAATGTCGCGGATCGTCAGTGTAACCGGTAGGGGGCGATCGACGATGTACGATACGGAGAATGCATCCTGAGCCGGATTCGGGCCGCAGCCGAGGATGGTGATCGGCGATGGAACTCGTTGCTCTTCATCGACGGACGTCACGGCTGGCGGATCCGGCGGTGCGGGCACGTCCTGAATGGCCTTCGCAGCAGCTGGCTGTTTGCTGATGGAGAGAAGATTCGTCCCGGTGAGACTGTAGTAGCCACGTTCCCAACGTTGCGCTGTAGGACGCTCAGTAAGACTCTTGATGAAGTACCAGTCGGACTGCACGGAGTCGGGGAAGAAGGAAACGAGCATGTATCCGTGATCGGTGATGTTGCTCCAGCGCAGATGGCCGTTGCGCTGCGTGAGTGTCGTATCAACCGTCTTCAGTAGCTGCGGCTGAATCACGCTAAGTCCGGCAACAGTTGAGAAGTTCTCGTCGAAGTTCGCTGAAGAGACGCTCGGAGTGATGAACTCAACACCAACAGGTTTTACCTTTTCGCCGATCTCCACCGGGATCTCCATGGCAAAGCTCGAATGGAAGTCACCGGTTACCACCACCACGTTCTCAACGGCACTGGAGCGGATAAACGTACTGAGTGCCCGGCGTTGTGCCGGATAGTTGCTCCACACATCACCATAGAAAGCCAGTTCGAAGATCGACTGGAACGTTGGTACCTGAGGGCGAAGCAGTGCGGCAAACAAGGGGCCGACGGAGTTGAATAGGTAGGTCGTATCGATGGGTGTGACATTCAGCGGCCCGTAGATCACCTGATTGCCGATCAGCTTCCATCGGGCAGAGCTTGAGGAGAGGTTCCCCGTGAGCCACTCGTACTGGGTGGCAGACATGATCTTGCGATTTGGATTGTTGAGAGAATCCTTGGCATTGTTCGATGCCGATGGTCCCACCTCATCGATCTGCTTGTCACGTCCTTCCAGCCGAGTATCGACCATCGAGACATCAACCAGGTCGCCAATGACAAAGCGCCGGTACAACACACCGCTGGTGGATTCACGCGTCGGCATCCATTCGTAACAGGCCTGACGTGAGACAGCCTTTCTCACACTCCACTCACCTTCTTCGGGCTGATGATTCTGAGCCCCGTCGGTATATGCATCGTTAGCCGACTCATGGTCATCCCAGACGTGGATCATGGCGTGCTGTTGATGCATCCGTCGAAGATCAGCATCGAGGCGGTATTGACTATACCTCGTGCGATAATCAGTGAGTTTGACGAGTTCGGCATCTGGGTCATGCCGGCGTCCCAGTCGTGCACCAGTCTGGCCGCCGAACGACGCCGTATCGGCATCGTACTCGTAGATGTAGTCACCGAGGTGCAGAACTGCATCGAGGTCGTTACGGTCGGCGATAAAACCATACGGCGTGAAGTATCCGGCTGGATAGTTCGAGCACGACACCACGGCAATTTTTGCATGGTCGACCTTACCGGTCGGAAGTGTGCGCGTCCGGCCCGTCAGCGAAGCGCGGCCATAGGCGATGAAGCCATAGTAGTAGACTGTTGCCGGGCTCAGGCCATCAACGTCAACCTTTACGGTGTAGTCGCCTGATGGCCGGGCCGTGGCCATGCCATCACGAACGATGTTCGTCAACGTCGGGTCGGTGGCCACCAACCAGCGCACATCGATACTCTGCTCGCCGTTTTGAGGGGTGACGCGAGTCCAGATGATCACACGGTCTGAAAGTGGATCGCCGCTGGCCACGCCGTGGTAGAAGGGTCGAAGCCGATCCTCAACCTGTGTCACGTCAGAACGCTTGCTGACGCGTGGCTCGTGTCCGGCGCGTCGCACACCAAACATGTCGTTGCGCATATCCTGAGACGGCAGCGATACGGCAGCGCTTACGATCAAAAGAACGAAAAGGCATAGGGTATTCATGGCAGGCTCCATTTTCTGAATCACGGAACGCAATCTAGGGACCGATTGTTTCTCCCGCGTTGATCCATGTCAATGATCAAGAAACACCAACTCGCCACCAAGATCTGCGTTTCCTGTCAGCGCCCCTTCACCTGGCGTAAGAAGTGGGAGCGTGTCTGGGACGAGGTCAAATACTGTTCTGACGCCTGTCGACGTCGGAAGGGGGCTTCGCATGGCTCATGAGTTCCATGTTGGACGAGCGCAGCGACTGACAGACAATCCTCGCATGGCGATGGCCTGCCGGGGAGCGGAGTATCTGCTACCCGTGTATGACTGGGACCCAGCCGTGCGGATGGGGCCGCATCGTGCAGCATACCTGCTTGCCTCCCTTGCCTCGCTTCAGCGTGACCTTCGCGCTCGTGGTTCGGATTTGCTCTTTCGATTGCAGCCCCCTGACGAGCAGGTTCGGCACCTTTATCGTCAGGCCGAGACGCTTTACCACGTTGATGATCTGCCCATGACGCTTGAACGTCTGCCGGGTGTGTTTACATCCTTTCGACGCGATCTCGAACGATCTTCTGCGAGGTGGCGTGCGCCCTTGCCAGTGCCGATGACGCTCCCACCATTGCCTCCCGGTGTGTCATGTGCAGACGTTCCTGCGCCCGGAGAACTCGGGATCGAATTGGCCGAGGCTGATGACCGCAGTGCATTCCCGTTTCATCGTGGGGAGTTTGCCCCCGGCGAGACTGCTGCGCTCGCGCACCTTAGGCAGTATCTCGAAACCCGGCGCATTGATTCCTACAAGGCAACCCGTAATGGGCTGATCGGAACGGAGTTCTCGAGTAAGTTCTCGCCGTGGCTTGCGCTGGGCATCATCTCGGCGCGGACCATTGCCCAGGCGGTTCGGGAGTATGAACAAGAACACGGCTCGAACGACGGGACGTACTGGCTGTGGTTCGAACTTGTCTGGCGCGACTTCTTTGCGTTCCGTGCCATGACTGAAGCATCTGCCGCAGAGAGTAGAGAGCCCCGAAATGCAAACGCTCCTTTTCGCTTGTGGTGTCAGGGGGCTACCGGCTGCCGCTTTGTCGATGCGGCTATGATCGAGCTTGCCCGAACAGGCTGGATCAGTAACCGGATGCGACAGATCGCTGCCAGTTATCTCATCTACGAGTTGCACTGTCCATGGCAGTGGGGCGAGTGGTGGTTCGCCGCGCACCTCATCGACTACGATCCGGCTTCAAATGAAGGTAACTGGAGGTACATCGCCGGACAGGGGGCAGACCCCCGCGGTGGTCGTCGCTTCAGTATCGATCACCAGCAGCAGATGTATGATCCTCAGCACCGCTATGCTGACTTCTGGCTCGGCGCACCGTAATGGAAGTGCGTCTCATCCTCGGTGATCAGCTCAACGAAAATCATTCGTGGTTTTCAAGCGTCGATGCGTCGGTCGTATATGTGATGATGGAGGTTCGCAGCGAAACGGACTATGTACGTCATCACGCACAAAAGGTCATTGCGATCTTCGCCGCGATGCGGCGGTTTGCCGAGGCGCTTCGAGACAAGGGACACACGGTTGAATACGTCAAGATCACGGACCCTCTGAACCGACATGATCTGGTCGGCAACGTTCAACGCTACATCGAACGCTACTGCGCCACGTCGTTCGCGTATCAGGAGCCTGACGAGTATCGGGTTGATCAGGTCCTGTTGTCTGCCTCGCGGGTTATCGGTATTGACTGTCGGTGCGTGTCGAGTGAGCACTTCCTGACCGAACGCCATCAAGCGGCCGAGTTCTTCGGATCGAGCAAGCGCTGGCTCATGGAGCGCTTCTATCGTATGATGCGGAAGCGGCATCGCATCCTGCTGACCGAGGATGGTGAGCCCCTTGGCGGCGAATGGAACTTCGACGTTGAGAATCGTGGCACGTGGAAAGGGGCTCCTGCCGAGCCCGCGGACCAGCGCCCGCATCATGACCACACGGCCCTCTGGCAGGAGATCGTTGATGCCGGAGTTGTAACGATGGGGGAGCCACATGCGGATGACATCCGCTGGCCCATCGACCGGCGGGAAGCCCTACAGCAGCTTGATGATTTCCTTGTCACGGGTCTGCGGCACTTCGGGACGTATCAGGATGCCATGCATCACGATGCACGCCGGCTGTTCCATTCACTGCTCTCATTCGCGCTCAACGTCAAGATGATCACTCCGCTGGAAGTTATCCGGAGGGTCGAAGAAGAGTATCGCCGCGGTGGCATCGAGATCAATCACGTCGAGGGTTTTATCCGTCAGATCCTCGGATGGCGAGAGTATGTGCGCGGTGTATACTGGGCACGCATGCCTGGCTACGACGAGCAGAATTTCTTTGGTCACGCCGAGCCCCTTCCCGACTGGTTCTGGACGGGGAGGACCGATATGCGATGTCTGTCATTGGCCATCGGCCAGTCGCTCGATATGGCCTATGCGCATCACATCCAGCGGCTGATGATCATCGGCAATTATGCGCTACTGGCGGGGCTCGACCCCAAAGAGGTGCACACGTGGTATCTCGGCGTGTACATCGACGCATTTGAGTGGGTAGAGCTGCCCAACACGCTCGGCATGAGTCAGTATGCCGACGGTGGATTCCTGGCCACGAAACCATATGTGTCGAGTGCTGCGTACATCAGCCGCATGAGTGACTCATGCAAGGGCTGTGCCTTTGATGCCAAGAAGAAGACCGGTCCGGGAGCCTGCCCATTTAATGCCATGTACTGGGACTTCTTCCGTAGAAATCAGGATGTGCTGCGGAGTAATCCCCGACTCGGCATCGTATACCGTCAGTTGGACCGCACGGCGTAACTTGCCCCGTGTCGTCGATTACAATTCCAGCGCTGACCGGACTGCGGGCATTTGCTGCCGCCATCGTCTTTTTCGGTCACATCCTGACTCCGCATTACGATGTCGTGCCCGGACTTCTCCAGTATGGCTGGGCCGGCGTCAACATCTTCTTTGCTCTTTCCGGTTACCTGTTCCAGCACCTCTATTCGGAGACGCTGATCCGGGGCACATTCTCATGGTGGGAGTACATCAAGCGACGGCTGATCCGCATCTATCCGATCACGTCCCTCGTTGTGGTGCTCTCTGCCATCTCGGCTTGGGACCGTATCACCATGATCGACATCGGATTGCATCTGACGTTGCTCCATGGCTGGCATCCCAAGTATCGGCTGTCGCTGAACGCGCCGATGTGGACGTTGACGCTCGAGGAAAGTTACTATCTCATGGCTCCGGTCATGATTTATTATCTGCGCAAGTTTTCTGACGACCTCCGAAAGCGCCTTGCGCCTGGCCCATCCGGGCTTCTGCTGGTCAAGACCTGCCTCGTAGCGCTCCTGGTCTGGATTCTCAGCTTCGCCCTCGGAAGGGGGCTTGCATCGTACCATCAGGATCTTGTCTATCAGGTGTTCGGGCTCTGGGACTGGGATGTCTTTTCCGGTACCATTTTTGGACGCTTATCAGACTTTGTGGCCGGCATGCTTGCTGCCAGCCTGATGAGCATGCATGTTCACCGGCTCAAGGGTAGGGGAGACCTCATCGTTGCGATCGGAGTGTTTCTTTTCTTCTGCTCGGCCGGTTTTATTCATACGCACGGCGGGGCTACCGGTGTTGGTGAGCACAAATTCGGGTCGATCGCTATCAATGGCCTGGGTGCGGCCGGAGCGATCATCATCGCCGGGCTCCATGCCGGGGGCTGGTTTTCACGTCTCCTCTCATCGCGCGTGGCGGTGGTGCTGGGGGAGTGTTCCTTTGCTCTCTACTTGATCCAGTTCATGCCGGTGGGCCCCTTTCCAAAGATCAGCATGGCCCTTCAGGGCGGCCTGGAATCAGCGGGGGTACATTTCCTGCTGGCGGCACTGACCAGTTATCTCGTCATGAATCTTGCCGCCTTGCTCCTGCACAGACTCTACGAGCGTCCGCTGGGTCTGGCCATGCGGCGGAAGTGGCTCAAAAGAGGGACATAAAAAAAGACCGCACGATGTGCGGTCTTTGCGGCTTTCAGTTTTTGGCGGACCCGTAGGGATTCGAACCCCAAACCTTCTGATCCGTAGTCAGATGCTCTATCCAGTTGAGCTACGGGTCCGTAGGAACGTTGACGGCTTACGCCATCATCTTCTTGACAGCCTTTGTCAGGCGGCTCTTCTTGTTTGCCGCATTGTTCTTCTTGATGATACCACGGGCAGCAACGCGATCGAGAATGCTGAACGCGGCACGAAGTGCTTCCTGTGCAGCATCCACTGTTGTTGCTGTGCGCACAGCCTTGATGGCCTCGCGCATGACCTTCTTATTTCCGCGGTTGTAGATCTTGCGCTTCTTCGACTGACGAATGCGCTTGATCGCTGACTTATGATGTGCCATGTGTGTGGCGCCTGAGGATTCGTGAAAACTTTTGGGCCGCAAAGATAGGCAAGAAAACAGAATCCGCAAACGTATCCGTAGTTATGGAATAGCTAGTTTTGCTTTGATGACCCTGTTAGAACAATTGGCCACCCTCACAACCGAAGAGGTCAACCCCAGGACGCTGGACATTGACCGAGCAGATGCTCGCGGCATTGTCGGGATGCTCCATGCCGAGGACGTGACCATATCCGGCGCAATCGCCACCGAATTGGATCATGTTGCCGAGGCCGTTGAGATGGTTGCCGATGCGCTGCGTAGCGGGGGGCGGCTGATCTACGTCGGAGCCGGGACCAGCGGCCGTTTGGGCATTCTTGACTCATCCGAGATGCCCCCTACCTATGGAACCGACCCAATAGTAGTCCAGGGAATCATTGCCGGAGGCCAGGGGGCGGTTTTTCGTTCTATTGAGGGGGCGGAGGATTCGTCGGAAGCAGGAGCTCGAGCACTTGATGAGGTTGAGGTTGGAGTACTCGACGTGGTCTGCGGGATCTCGGCAAGCGGGCGCACGCCGTTTGTGACGGGAGCGATTGAGCACGCTCTTGGTAAGGGGGCGAGGACGATCTTCCTGACCACAAATCCCCGTCATGTGGTTCGGCCGTATGTCCCGAACGTCCACGTGCTCATCTGTCCGGTGGTCGGACCCGAGCCCATCGCGGGGTCGACCCGCATGAAATCGGGCACAGCTCAAAAGATGGTCCTGAACATGATCACCACCGGAGCAATGGTCCGCCTCGGCAAGACCTACGGGAATGTGATGGTCGACCTGCAGCTAACCAACGAGAAACTGCGCGTTCGGGCCTGCCGCATCATCATGTCGATATGTGGTCTGGGGCTTGAGCAGGCGGTTGAGCTCATTGAGTCCGCCGGCGGACATGTTAAGACCGCGCTTGTGATGCAAGCGCATTCCTGTTCACGAGAAGAAGCCGTTGAACGTCTGCACGCGGCCAACGGAATTGTACGAATTGCAATGGAGAATACCTGATGACATTAAATGACCTTGTGGCCCTGGCCGCCGAGAAGGGGCTAACATTCGACCAGTTCATGATGCGTGCAGAGCAGAGGATGAACGCCAATAATCCCGACGATAACTTCGCTGCCGGGCGGCCGCTGAATTTTTCGCGCATGACGCGGCACGTGAAGACCTATGAACCCAGCGATGCGATACGCAACGTCATGTCGGAGATCCAGCAACCGCAGCTGTGGGTGACCATGACCGAAGACTGGTGTGGTGACTCAGCACAGACGCTGCCTGTGCTGGCTGCCATCGCTGAATTGAGTCCGAATGTCTCGCTTCGCATCCTCGACCGGGACACCTACCCCGAAGCCATGGAAATGTACCTGACCAATGGGGCACGCTCGATTCCGATCGTTGTCGCAACGCAGGTTGGAGACAACGGCATGAGTGAGGAATTGTGGGTTTGGGGTCCGCGTCCGGATGCTGCAAAGCCCCTTGTCACGGCGTGGAAGAACGAGCATGAAACGAACACCGACTGGTATCCGCTGTTGCATACCTGGTATGCTCAGAATGCGCACCAGCACGTTGAATCAGACATTCTCGGGCGCATCAATGCGCTCGTGCAGAGGTAAGTGATGGAGCTCTTTTCGGGTCTTATCGACTTCATTCTGCACATCGATAGCCATCTGGTGTCGATCACTTCGGCGTATGGCGTCTGGGCTTATGCCATTTTGTTTTTGATCGTTTTTGCTGAGACGGGGCTGGTGGTCACGCCATTTCTACCGGGCGATTCTCTTCTGTTTGCAGCCGGTGCAATATGCTCGCTCGGTACCATGGACGTGAACCTGCTGGGACTGTTGCTGATCGTTGCCGCCATCCTGGGCGATGGCGTCAACTACGCCATCGGAGCTCGAGTTGGCCCGAAGGTATTCAACAGACCATCGTCCAGATTGCTGAATGTCGAGCATCTGCGGCGCGCACATGCGTTTTATGAAAAGCATGGTGGAAAGACCATCGTTCTTGCCCGGTTCATGCCCATCGTACGGACATTTGCACCGTTTGTGGCGGGAATCGGAAAGATGTCCTATCGTCAGTTTCTCGTCTACAACGTCGTCGGTGCGGTGGTTTGGGTGGTGTCTTTTCTGGCCCTGGGGTACTTCTTTGGGAACCAGCCACTCGTGAAGAAGAATTTCACTATGGTCATCGCGGCGATCATTGTTATCAGTGTTATCCCGGCCGTTGTGGAGGTGATGCGAGCGCGGAAGGAATTGTAACTTGAACGAACGCTTGGATGGCGAAACTGGCAGACGCACGAGACTTAAAATCTCGTGTCCCGTAAGGGACGTGCGGGTTCAAGCCCCGCTCCAAGCACATTTCGAAACTGCTGATCCGGAGAGGCATTCCTGATGCGCACCCTGTTGTCGGTCTGTGGGGTAGTTCTACTCCTCACTCTGCAAGCTGCCTCGCAGCAGCGCCCCCTGTTTGAACGTCTGATGCCCGAGAGCACCGGCATTGATTTCCGGCAGCGCCACTCGAAGATCATACTTTCGAAAGACTCCTTGTCGAAGATTAACTCCATGGTGCCTGGTGCTGGGGTTGCCATCGGCGACTTCACCGGCGATGGACGTCCGGATATCGTATTCTCGGCATTCTCCGGCTGCGGTTTTTACCGCAATGACGGCGAGTTTCGCTTTACGGACGTTACGGCTGAGACGGGTATACCCGTGGACTCAACGTTCTTTGCCACGGGCGTCAATCTCGTTGATATCGACGCCGATGGTGACCTTGATCTTTTTGTCGCACGCTGGCAGAATACCTGCCGGCTGCTTATTAACGACGGCAAGGGGCGGTTCACAGAGCAGGCCGCAGCCTACGGGCTCGACTACAAAGACGAAACCGTGCACAGCGTTTTTTTCGACTACAACGGTGACGGCCTACTGGACTGCTATCTGGTGACCTACTCCAACTGGTATGCGATGCGGACGGCCCCCAGGCCCCCTGACTCGGTAGAACAGGCCGAGTCCGTGCGGCGTCAGCGAGAAGGAACCGCCATCCCCAGATTTGAATCATCCTCCGGCCGTTTGCTCGATGATCAGATGCAGCGGCTGCGCGACCTGCCGGCAAGCGAGGTCCGCCATCAGGGGCACACGGACAAGCTCTATCGTAATCTCGGGAATGGCCGATTCGAAGACGCCTCGTATTCGGCGTGGATCGGCGATCGTGGAATGGGGCTTAGTGCAACGGTTGCCGATATCAACCTTGATGGATGGCCCGACATCTACGTAGCAAATGACTTCAATTCTACCGACCTCATCTATCTGAACAACGGTGATGGGAGCTTTGCCGAGAGCATGAAGAAGGTGACGCGTCGGGCCAGTGTTTTTAGTATGGGTAGCGACGTGGCCGACCTCAATCGCGATGGTTTGCCGGATATCATCACAACGGACATGCTGCCGAAGACCCACGTGCGGCGCATCCTGAACGTCGGGGTCAGCGGCGACATGTCCATCTACAACCCTACCTATGACTCTAATCAGGTCTCGCGAAACATGGTGCAGCTCAACCGTGGCTACAATCAGTTTTCCGAGATCGGATACATGACGGGAATGGCCGCTACGGACTGGAGTTGGGCATGTCTGATGCAGGACTTTGACCTCGACGGCCTGACGGATGTCTATATCGCCAATGGGTATACATCTGACCTGTCGAATCAGGATTATGTCTACAACATGAATCGTCGTGAAATCGTCGACATCCCCCTCATTGAAGCACTGCGTGAACCAAACTTCATGTTCCGGCAGACATCGTATCTGCGGTTTGAGGATGCGACAAGGTCGTGGGGATTGAACGATACCAGCACCACCTTCGGGACGGCCTATGCAGACCTCGACAACGATGGCGACCTTGATCTCGTGGTGCCGAACTTCGACACCGTGGCGTTTGTCTATCGCAATCATGCCCGGGAGCAGTCGACCGGGAACTTCCTGTCCGTAAAACTCAAAGGTATCGGCGGTAACACCGGAGGCCTTGGCGCAAAAGTCCGCGTCGTTGCGGGTGGCTCCTCCCAGTATCGTGAAAACTATCCTGTGCGCGGATATCAGTCGCGAATGGACGACAAGATGGTCATTGGTCTCGGTGCGGCAGGCATGGTTGATTCCTTGATCGTCCAGTGGCCAGATCGAACAGCCGAGGTGCGCACGCAGATACCGGCGAACTCCCACGTGGACGTCGATCAGTCGCAGGCAGCCCCCTCTCCGATCTCCTGGTTTCGACCATCTCAGCCGGACACAACGGTTTTCGTCGACATCACGGAATCGTCAGGGCTGAATTTCTGGCACAAGGAGAACTACTTCGATGATTTCAAACGCTACCGGCTCATGCCCACACGGGTATCGTGGGGCGGGCCTGCCGTAGCGGTGGCGGACATTAACGGTGACGGACTCGACGACGTGATGTTCGGTAACTCCAAAGGTTTCAACCCTGCGACGTTCATTCAAAAATCACCAGGGACGTTCGCAGCATATGCGACCGGTCTGGACGGAGTGGACACCACGTTTGAAACACAGGCAATGTTGCTGATCGACATCGACAAGGATGGCGATCGTGACCTCGTTTGTGGTGGCGGTGGGGCAGAGTTTGGACTTACCGAGCGAGAGCGAGGCCTGCGCGTTTACCGCAACGATGGTAAGGGGCGATTCTCTAAGGCTGGCGTGGTGCTTTCGGACGTAGTGACCAACGCTACAACGCTGAACGCCTGTGACGTTGATGCAGATGGTGACATGGACCTCTTTGTTGGGGGTGGCGTAGCAACCGACATGTACCCGTACTGCGACCGAAGCTACCTCCTGCTTAATGATGGCAAGGGGGCATTTCGAGATGTTACTGATAGCCTTGCTCCTGGACTCCGAACGATTGGAATTGTGCGTTCGGCACTCTGGAGCGATGTCGATAACGATAATCGTTTCGATCTTATCGTCGTGGGGGAATGGATGCCCATCACCATGTTCCGCAATGAAGGGGGCAGACTGGTTGATGTGACAAAGGCCTGGGGGCTGGACTCTACAACGAGCTGGTGGTATAGCATTACGGGTGCGGACTTTGACAATGACGGGGACATCGACTATATCTGTGGCAATCACGGCGAGAACTCCCGCTACACCGCAACAAAGGAAGCTCCCATCGAGATATATGCCGGAGACTTCGATGACAACGGCAGCGTCGATCCTCTCATCACCTATATCGTCGATGGGAAGAAACAGCTCGTGCGCGAGCGTCCAAAGGTCTTCTCGCAGATGCCTACGCTCAATCGCAAGTTCAACGACTTCGTGGACTTTGCGTTTGCCTCAATCAACGAGGTTGTCGATTCGGCAATGCTTGATACCTGCTATCATCGTTCGGTAGCAAGCATGCAGTCGCTGATCCTGGTGAATAACGGTAATGGCTCGTTCACCGCTCGCCCCCTCCCACTCGAAGCACAGTTTGCGCCCATTATGGGCATTGAGGCGATCGACCTCAACGACGATGAATGGCTAGACCTTGTCGTTACCGGCAACATGTACGGGGCAGAGGACGACGTTGTGCGTTATGATGCTGGAAAGGGGCTTGTCCTTGTCGGAAGCAGGACCGGTGAATTCCGCCCTCTGAGTTTGTTCGAGTCGGGTTTTATCAGCCAGTTTGACGCCCGAGGCCTTGTTTCGGTGAGAAACACTGTCAAGGGACAGGTGCCGTTTGTTTTGCTCTCTGCCGTAAATCAAGGTCCAGCATTGGCTTACGCCCCAAACGAACAACTGGCAGAGTCGCTCAAAGTGCTTTCGGTCGACCCCAGTCGAGTGCAAAAAATTGCCCTTCGCATTGGAACTTTCACCCGAAGCATGGAAGTTTATTGCGGGAGTGCCTACCGAAGTCAGACAAGCTGCAATGCTCTGATTCCGTCGCGGGCAACAGTCGTTGGACGCCCGCCTGCACAGGGCGCTGTTAAGGAGCGGTCCCGACGGTGAATAAAAAGGGAGTCTTGCCCTTTGCATTTCAATAGGTGACTGCATATTTTGATGGACGCAGAGGAGTGGGTTAGGCGTTTGCGCCGTACTTGCTCCGCCGCACTGGTACCCCCATACCAGCCAAAGTTGACAGCAAACAAAACACGTTACGTTCAATTTTCTTGTGGGAATCCCATGAACAGGTTCTACACGGTTCTTTTGAGAGTCTTTGTCCTCGTCGCCATGTTCGGCGCTGGGTCAGAGCTCTCGGCGCAGTACTGCCGCCCAACGCTTGCTCCGGGCTGGTGGGGCAACGGCATTACCTTCTTCCGATTCGGCTCATTCAGCCGTGCTTCGGCTACGTCGGACTTCAACAATCAGTCCGGTTACGAGTACTTTACCACCACGTCGATCACGGCGTTTCGTGGTGTTGCCAACCAAGTAACGGTCAACTCGAACACATTCGGCACGCAGGTTTTCGCCATGTGGATCGATCTGGACCAGGATGGAATCTTCCAGCCGGAAGAGCGCCAGTTCTGTACTGTTTACACGGACTTCGGCCAGGGAAATGCAAATCTGAACGTTACGTTGAACTGTAGTGCACGTGCAGGACGTACACGCCTTCGCGTCATGCTCCAGACGAACACAGCAACGTGTCCCAATGACCCGTGCGTCTTCCCTGGTGCAGTGGGCGGTGAGTGCGAAGATTACAACCTCGATATCATTGGTGGTTTCGTTAGCTCGTTCCCGAACGACACTCCAGACAGCTCAGCGATCCTTCCGCGCGGCAATATCTATGATGGCTCGACTGCCAATCGGCCGATGCCGAGCGTGAGCATTCGTGCGGGTGCTGCCGGCGCGCAAACCGTACTTCGCTATCGCATCTTCGGTCCAGCTCCTCTTACGGACACCGTGTACTCTGCAGATTGGACTGCTGTTGCTCCAACGTCGGGAACCTTCCCGCAGACGTTTACATCTTCCCCAACTGTTGCCACCGGTCGCCTTGCTGGTGCAGGTGCCGCACTAAACACGACCAACGCAGTCGGCGGCGAATACATTCTGCTTATTCGGTCGGTTCCTACGGGGAACTCCTGTGCCGACGAATACAGTCGTGCGTTCACCATCGCTGTGAATCGCGACATCTCAACTCGACAGTTGCGTTCACCGACCACCAACGAACCGCCACGAAAGTTTAAGTATCCGAATACAACGCCGATTCCTGTCGAAGCGGTTTTCCAAAACTCAGGACTTGACACTGTTAAGCAGTTTCAAGGTGTTGTTCGACTGTTTGATCCGAGCGGAAACCAGGAATACATTGATACAGCCTCGATCAATGAGCCAACTGCACCTTCTGTTCGCCTTACGCAGACATTTGACAATTTCAACCCATTCGCCGGCGGACATCCGGTGGGTCTGCACCGCGGAACTGCTTGTGCGGAACTTATCGATCCATTCCCAGACGAGAACACGTTCAACGACTGTCTCCCACGTCCGGGTGCTGCCCCGATTGTGTTTGAAATTGGTTACAATGAAGAGCCTGCCGTTAATTCTGTAACGGTTCCTGCGCTTACGGCGGCGAGCTACTTGCAGACGCTGATTCAGGGACGCTCTTTCCGTCCAGAAGCGGTGTTTGAGAACAACGGTATCCAGGATCTTTCAAACGTACCAGTTCGCCTGATCATCACGCGTCTGCCGAATACGCAGGTGTACAATCAGACTGGTATTGTTCCTGACATCGCAGCTGGTCAGTTCAACAAGGCCATCTATACGTTCCCTGCATTTACTCCAACAGAGGGCGGCGAGTATCGCTTCTGTTTCCGTGTGGAGTATCCGGGTGACCCAGTTCCAGGCAACAACGAGCTGTGCGTTACACGTACGGTCGAGCCCAATCTGAATGGCGTGTACACAATCGGCACGACCGTTACAGGTCCTCGCAACTTCCCGACGATTGATTCCGCGTTGAATGTTCTCTACTTCCGCGGAGTTAGCGGTCCAGTGACGTTCGAGTTTACTGACGCCACATACACCGTGACGAAGAATGGCGTAACGACACCAGCGATCGACTTGTCTTCACGCATCATTGGAACGAGTGCAACGAACACAATTACGTTCCGCCCATCTATCGAACGTTCGATTGCCAAGGGTGCGGTAACCATCAACATGGTGACCGAATCTGGAGTCGGTGTGCTGTTCGGACAGAATGCAGCACCATCCAACCCTTACGCGATTCAGCGCCAGACGTACTTCTCAAATGCGCAGAACGCCAACTCGGCGGGCAACATCACATTTGATGGCGGTCTGCAGAAGGCAATTCGGTTCACAATGAGGAAGAACATCCAGCCTAGCTTCCCTTCACCTTTTGTGTCCGTGTTCTACCTCTCATCTGGATCGTCAAATATTTCTATCCAGAATGTTCTGGTTGAGAACGCAGCAGGGGTAACTCCTTCATACGCTGACTCTCTCCCGCAGGTGCAGTTCAATAGCGGATCCAACCAGTTCCGCTTTGAAGGCAACACTCGCGGAACGACGATCTCCTACACAGCGGGTATCACTCAGCGTGACACCATCAACCCAGACAACCTCGGCAACCTCGACACGCTGATAAACACCAATAACAAGTTCATTGGAAACGAAATCAATGGGTTTGGCTATGGTATCGTGTCGATCGGCATTGGTTCGCTGATCAAGGGCGGCATTAATGAATTCCGTCCTTACTACAACACAGGCACGGAAATCCGTAACAACCTGATCTTCAATGTGCGTCGTGCTGGCATTTTTGCGGCCTACGAAGACGGCGTGCAGATTGTTGGAAACCGTATTTACAATGTTGGTCTTGCAACGGGCGGTAACCCACGCAATGTTGCCGGTATCATGGCCGGCGGTGAAGCACGATACAACAATATGAACCTGGTCATTGCCCAGAACGAGATCAGCGGAGTCGCTGGTAACACGTGGACTCGTGGTATCACGGTCGAGCAAGCTCGCAACGAGTACCAGACCGTGACAGGCATGAACAAGGGATTTGGTCCACGTTCTCAAGGCCTGGTGGTGTTCCCGAACAAGGCAGAGCGTACCTACATTACGAGCAATGCAATTTGGGGGCTTACCCGCGGATCTTCGACGGCAAATCTTGCGGGCGTCCACGTCTACACAACACGCGCTACTTCAGCTTCGGTTGCGACGGCCCTTCTCACACCAAACAATGCTTCGTATTTCATGCAGGGTGACTCTATCGTGAACAACACGATCGTGGTCGGTGCCGATGCATTCGATGGTACAGGAGCACT
>DNLG01000009.1:36141-39396 GCA_003488525.1 Bacteroidota bacterium
GCAATTACAAATTCGGCCATCTTCTACCAAGGCACGATCTTCCGTAATGGTCGCGTCAACACGTGGTACCTGCCGAATACGGCTCCAAAGGCGCTCGTATCTAACAAGAACGCGTTTTGGACTCCAAATGCCGGTATTGGTCGCGTCGTGGAAATCTCACACACGAGCGAAGTTGTAAGTGCTGGTTCTCAGACCGAATTCACGACACTGGCACAGTGGAGAAACTGGACGGGTCAGGACATCAACTCACCGTATGGAAACTTCGTCAACGAGCACGAGTTCCGCGGAACAGCTCCAAACCAGCAACTTCGTGTCCGCATCACTCCGCAGGCCCCGATCGGTTCAATTCTGAACAACAATGGCGAGCGTCTGAGCGGCACCAAGCGTGACATTGAAAACGCACTTCGTGGTGAGGCGGGTCTCGGCTACGATATTGGCGCTGATGAATTCAGTGGACGTCTGTATGTAAGCGACCTTGAGGTGATTGACATTCTCAAGCCAGCCTCGTATCGTGAAGCAGTCGGTCCTAACAGTGATGCAGAATACATCATGACGACGGCTCCTGTTGACGTCACGGCGCGTGTCCGTAACAATGGTGCTCTTGCTACAACTCGTTCGCAGGTTCGTGTACGGGTGTACCTCGAAACACCAATGTCGAACAACACGCTGATGAATCCGGCTCAGTATAACAGCTTCCCGATCGTGGATCGCGTGGTGACGACAAATCTGTCCTCTGGCCAGTCAAAGGACATTCAATTCAACATTCCTTCGTGGTCACCACAGCCATACTTCGGCATGCCAGGTTACAATGTCCCTGCTCAGTTCTCAACTATGAGCATGAATGTTACACCACGTTACCGTGTCGAAGTAACTGTGAATGCGGACGAGTTCAACCCGAACAATGTCTTCTCGAAAGATGTTCGATTCTATGTTCGCCAGTCACAGCTCCGTCTCCTTCTTAGCGTCCGTGGTTCTGCAGTCGACATTCTTACAGGCACTCCAGCCGCAAACGATATCGCTGCTCGCCTCAACGCTGACAGTCTTCAGAAGTCTCTGGGTGATCTTGGATATATCGTAGACCCAGCGAGCGGACGTTACGACTATGACGTTCTCGACCGTGCTAGCTGGGCACCGCGCTCTGTAGACTATACGATCTACCAGACAATGTTCTGGTCGCACGACCTGAACCCACTGACACGTAGCGAACGCGACGATATCCGCAATTATCTCGGTTCCGGTATGGCTGGCATGAAGAAGAACCTCGCGATCTCTTCTGCACGCATCCCATCACTGCACAATAGCGCATCGATTGTCAGCGACCTGAATTTCGTTCAGAACGCGCTCCGTTGCCAGCTTCGGGCCCCGGGTACTCCGTTTACCCCGAACTACAGCGGACGCACTATTGATGGTCGTGCGATCGCCCGCGGTAACAGCGAGCTTGTCTCGCGTACTGGTTTCGCTGGAGATCCTGAGCCAACGCCTGCCCTTGTTTCCATGTTCTCAAGTGGAACGACGTCGGGTGTTGTCAATGCCGCGTATTCGTATCGTCGGAGTGATCGTTCTACAACAGATTCCATCATGGGCACCGCAACAGCTGGTCTGACAGCCAACACGGTCTACCTCGGAGTCGACTGGCGTCACTTTGCACGGTCCTCTTCACCAACGGTTCTGCGCACGGGTGTTGAGCGCGTGGTTCGCGGAATCCTTGACTTCTTCGAGACAAACGGTGGTGGCCTTGTGCCTGTTCAGGTCGCATCGTTCGACGCAAAGGCTCGCGGAAAGAATGTTGATGTGTTCTGGTCAACATCGAGCGAAACAGGTCTGGATCGCTTTGAAGTTGAGCGTGCCGAACTCACGACTGTCAAGGCTGGCGACATCACAAGCGACGCTACGTTCCGCGTGGTTCGCACCGTCAACGCTACCGGAGCATCAACGAGCCGCAAGGATTACTCGATCACCGATCAGAACCTTGCTGCCGGAACATATTCTTACCGTCTGACATCGGTCGACAAGGATGGCTCCCGTGCAACGACAAGTGACGTAAACGTGACAATTGACGGCGAAGGTAGTGGTCTGTGGATCTCAACGATCTCTCCGAATCCAGTTGTCGACGCTTCAACAGTAACATTCGGACTTGCAGAAGCCGGACGTGTTGAGGTTCTTCTTGTCAACACAGCCGGTCAGGAAGTCGCAACACTTGTCAATGAGACACGTAGCGCAGGATCGCACAACGTTCGCTTCTCTGCTGCGACGATTCCATCTGGTGCTTACACATTGGTTGTACGCAGCAATGGTCTGGCAGTCTCAGCTGCCGTCACGGTGACGAAGTAAGCTTCGTCGTTTCGACGGTACTGTCGAATTCTATCAAACGGCTCCCGTGCAGTGCACGGGAGCCGTTTGTAGTTTTGTTGCACTTGCCCCTTCTATGAAATCGAGATACCTCAGCGCCGCATTGAGCGGTCTTCTGGCTGGACTGGCATATTGTCATTCCTCTCTGTCCCTTCCGGCTGAGCTTATGCTTGTTGCATTTGTGCCGTTGATGTGGACGTTGTATTCGAACAAAGAAGAGGCAGATCACATGGGTGCTGTTGGGCCTCTGTACGTCTGCTTCTTTGTGTTTCACGGTGTCTGTAACTGGTGGATCAGTAGCTGGCAGGAGCAGACTGACCCGTACCTCTTCGTGAGTGGAATTGCCGTGTGGCTGGCCCACCCGTTTCTGCTCATGCTTCCATGGCTGATCCTGGTGTGGCTGTCGAAGCGGCTGTCAAGGACTACCATTGCTGTCCTTGTTCCTGTCTTCTACACAACTGGCGAGTGGGTCCATGGTCAGACTGATTTTTCGTATCCATGGCTGACAGTTGGGTACTCGATGATCGACATGCCTACGGCCCAGCTGGCGGAATTTGTCGGGGTATATGGGATCTCATTCGCCGTTATGTCGGTCAATGCCCTCGTCTATGCAGCCATGTTGCATCGTGATTCCAAGGCTAGGTGGGTTGGCCTGTTGACATTTACCTTGGTGTTCTGGTCCGTCCTGACCGCAGCCGGTTCTATCAAGCGTTTGTCGTCAAGCACGATAGATAGTGGACGTATCGTTAGTGTAGAGATCGTACAGCCGAACATCAATCCATGGGACAAGTGGTCAGCCCCCTCCGAGCAGCTTCGCATTCACAAAGAGGTGAGTGACTCATTGCGAACGGCGGGAGTTCGGGCGGATGTGTCTTTGTGGAGCGAAACGGCGATCCCCTATGTGAT
>DNLG01000009.1:39630-43326 GCA_003488525.1 Bacteroidota bacterium
CTCTTGTTACTGGATTTGCCGACATGATGGTGTACCCCGATGGGACCGCGCCACCGTCAGCGCGGTCTTCGGCTGTGGCTTCTGGGGTGAAGTATGATCATTTCAATGCTGCCATGGTCATCAATCCTGGGCGCGCCGATGTGCCGGTACACCGCAAGACCATGCTGACTCCCTTTGCCGAGCGTCTTCCTTTTGCCGATCAGCTTTCGTTTGCCATGAGGTGGTTTGAATGGGGGGTTGGCATTTCTGCATGGGGTAAGGGGCTTGAGCGGGATCCACTGCCGGTGATCAGAAATGGAGATACCATCGCGCGAATTGGCACGATCATCTGCATCGAGTCCATCTATCCTGATGTTGCGCGCGATATGGTCAACAATGGGGCTGATGTTCTTGCCGTGATCACGAACGACGCGTGGTACAACGGAACATGGGGTCCGCGTCAACACTACGACATTGCCCGTATGCGCGCGATCGAGTTTCGCCGTCCAGTAGTCCGCAGTGCTAACTCCGGTGTTAGCGGAGTTATCAGCGCTGACGGCAGTTCTGAAATGGAACTTCCCACCCTTCGGCGCATGGCGGCCATTGGACAGGTGCGGCCAAGCAATGCGCAGACCTTCTATGCCCGACACGGCGACTGGCTTGCGATGGCGTGTGCGATCCTTTCGCTTTTTGCCGTAGTGATTGCACGATTTACCGCTGTGCTTCGTATTCTTCCGGCCTTTCTTCGACGTCAATCCTCCAACAACCAAGTGGACGCATGAAACGACCCATAATGCATGGAATAGCCGTGCTGACGCTTCTCTGCCTGCAGATTGCCGGCACGCTGGCGCAGTACAAGCCCCTTACCTTTACCGAGTATGACCTGCCAAACGGGCTGCATGTGATCCTACACGAGGATCACTCGGCACCGGTGGTTGCAACGGTACTACATTACAAGGTCGGCTCGCGGGATGAAGATCCAGCGCGCACGGGATTTGCTCACTTTTTTGAGCATCTCATGTTCGAATCGACGGAAAAGATCGAGCGTGCTTCCATCGATAAGATGGTCAACGGGGCGGGGGGTGAGCTGAACGCCTTTACGAGCAACGACCAGACGGTCTATCACTTTGTGCTACCGTCCAATCAGGTCCGGCTTGGACTATGGATTGAGGCTCAGCGCATGCGCAAGCTCAACGTCAATAGCATCGGGGTCGAAACGCAGCGCGGCGTGGTAAAGGAAGAACGTAAGAACCGTTATGACAATGCTCCCTACGGAGGCTGGCTGGAAAAGGCGCAAAAGGCGCTCTATGCTGGCACGCCATATGAATGGTCGCCCATCGGATCGGCGCAGCACATCGACAGTGCTACGATCGAGGAGTTCAAGTCATTCTATGATCAGTTCTACCAGCCGAACAACGCCATTCTCGTTGTCAGCGGAGACTTTGACGAGAAGCTTGTACGGGAGACCATTGATGCGTACTTCGGCGGTTATCAGCGTGCTGCGGAGCCCAAGCGACCGGTTGTTGGTACCCTTGAGCCCCTTGCCGGCGAACTCCGCGAGACGGTCAACGACCCGAAGGCGCAGCTTCCGGCGGTTTTCATGGCCTATCGTTCGATGCCACAGACCGATGCTGATGTCTATGCAGCGGATCTGCTAACGACCATTCTATCCAATGGCGAGTCGTCACGGATGTATCGGGCGCTGGTCGACAGTGCACAGGTGGCCGTTCAGGCCAGCGTGTCGCTGTTCCCGAGAGAGTATATCGGCATGACCTTCTGCATCGGCATTGTTGCGCCGGGCAAGAATCCGGCTGACGTGGAGAAGGGGATGGACGCGGAGATCGAGAGGTTGATCGCCGAAGGTGTGAGTGAGGAAGAGCTGACCAAGGCAAAGAACATCACTGAAATGAGTTTTGTCCAGAGTCGCACGGGCGTCTACCAGAAGGCACTGGCCCTATCGAACGCCTTCCGATTCGATGGTGGTACGGGTGCCATCAATGATGAGATGCAGAAGTACATGAAGGTTAACAAGGACGACATCAAGCGCGTGGCCAAGCGGATGTTTGGCGGCAAACAGCGTATTGTTCTCACCTATTTGCCCTCGAAAGGATAAGGACCATGCGCACATTCATTCTCGCAGCAATCGCACTGACGACGCTCTGGGTATCAGAGCCCCTTGCCGCTCAACCAGCCAAGAAGAAGACGGCAAAGGCCAGAAAACCGGCGGCCACCTCGCCGGCTGCAGCGAAAACGCCATCCGCAGTGGCGCCGGCCGACGTAAAGCCTGACCTGAATGTCAAGCCTGCGCCGCTGGCTGCAACGGATTTTCAGTTCCCGAAGTATGAGGAGTTTACGCTCGACAACGGGCTTCACGTCTTTGTGATCGAGAACCACGAACAGCCCCTTGTTACGCTATCTCTGACGATGAGAGGGGGCGAAGCCTATGACCCTAAAGGCAAAGAGGGCACGGCAGCCATTGCCGGAGACATGCTGGGTAAGGGAACCAAGACGCGCAATGCTCTGCAGATCGCCCAGGCGCTGGACGGCGTCGGAGCATCGATCGGCGTCAGCACCACCGGTGAGTCGATGACGATGTCTGCCTCATTCATCAAGAAGCATGGTGGCATTGTCTTGGACATTTTTGCCGAGCAGCTCAAGGATCCACTCTTTGATCAGTCAGAGCTCGACAAGCTCAAGCAGCAGTATATAGCCAGCATTGCCGCACGTCGGTCAAGGCCGGTAGAGATCGCACAAGCGCTCTCGCGGAAGGTTATCTACGGAATGGATAATCCACTTGCACGTCGCACGCTGGAGTCGACCATCAAAGCGGTGACACGTGAGGACGTTGCGGCCTTTCATGCCAGCTACATGCGGCCGAACTCTGCATCGCTGGCCATCGTTGGCGACATCACCGCGGATGAGGCCAGGACGATGCTGGGCAAGTACCTTGGAGGCTGGAAGAAGGGTGTGCGTCCTGAGGTTGAGATTCCGGACATGAAGACCGAAGCCCCCGGGGTGTACTTCGTAGCACGCAAGGGCTCCGTGCAAAGTACAGTCATCGTGTGTGCGGCGGGCCCGCCGGTGCGCGCGAGTGATTTCGATGCTACCTCCATCATGGCCAGCTACGTTGGGTCGGGCTTTGGAAGTCTGCTTTTCAATACTCTACGCGAGACATACTCCTACACGTATTCGCCGTTTTCTCTGCTGTCCAGAGGGCGTCGCTACAATCGTTTCGCCTGTGGCGCAGAGGTCCGCACTTCCGTGACCGATTCTGCCCTGAAGGTGATCCTCAGCGAGCTCCGGAAGCTTGCCGATGAGGGTCCCGATGAGGAAGCACTGAAGAGAAGGATCGCCCTTGAGGTTGGTCAGTACCGGATCGCCTTTGAGCGTCCTTCCACGGTGGCGGCTGTTCTGCAGAACTCCTGGCTGAACGAGGTCCCGGTGGACGATGTAATCAATTACACACGTCGCATTGAGTCTCTCAGTTCTGCCGAGATTCAGCGATCAGCGCAGCAGTATCTGAGCATGTTCAACCTGCGCATCGTGGTTGTTGGTAGTCCCGATGTTCGTACAAAGCTCGAACCATTTGGAAAGATCATCGAGTATACGCTTGATCTTGAACCGGCCAAGGAAGCCCCCTACGAGACGGTTGCGATGAGCCTTGATGAGCTGGTGCAGAAGCACAAGCAGGCTCTCGGGTCGGTAGACGCCGTGCAG
>DNLG01000009.1:43525-45382 GCA_003488525.1 Bacteroidota bacterium
GGGACCATGACGCGCATTCAGAAGCGCGGCAACAAGGAGTTCTCTGAGCTCGACCTGGGTGTGATGAAGCAGCAGCAGTGGGTTGATGGATCGGGAGCATGGACGTCGCTCATGGGTGGACCAGCGAGCGCGACGCCTGCCGACGAGGCTGCTCAGCTTATGCAGGAAGCCCGCATGTTCCCATTGGTTACCATGGTTGCCGATGGGTACAAGGCCACGATCAAGGGAAAGCGCGACGGTCAGATCGAGCTTGAGACGACCAGTCCCCTCGGAGTGAATGAGCGCTACTACCTTGATGCTTCAAGCATGATGATCTCACGGCACGAGAAGGATGACGTTACGCCGGGAGGAAGCGTCACCACTGTCGAACGGTTCAGCGATTACGCCCCGGTCGCCGGCGTCATGCTTCCGTCTAAGCTCCAGATTCAGAATACACTCTTCTCGATGGAGTTCGATCTCAAGCACGAGGTCAACGCCAGCGTCGAGGATTCCATGTTTCGTCCGGCGGGATTCTAAGGGCTCTTACCAATGCGCATCACCGCTGCTATGCGGTCGATTTGGTTCGGCCTCGTGGATCCTCGACAGGTCCGTCAGACACCTACAGAAGCGGCCGCGGCGGTTTTCGCCGTGGCCGTTCTTGCTGTATCTCTGGTCGGAACGCTATGTACGCTTTGGGAGCAGGGCAGTGCCACGCTTGTGCGGGAATCGGCCATACTCTCGCAGCAGGCTCCTGCGTCGGCCGGTTCCACGGAGGGGATAGACCTTAGCCTTCCTCAGCGGCAGTTCACGGGAGCGCTTGGAGGAACCCTCATCATCACGATCGTGTCCTATGCTGCTCTGGCAGGGGTGTTCATGACTCTTGTGAGGTTTCTGACCAATTGTGTGGTGTCGTATTCAAAAGCGATCATCGCAACATCTTCGCTGGCAATGGTATCGATGCTGGATTCCGTCATCGCCACCGCGCTCCATGTAACCACCGGTACAATCCAGATCGGATTGCACGCCGGTTTGTGGCTGCCGCCTTCTGAGTCCCCCATGCTGTTTACATGGCTCCAGCTGATCAGTCTCGAATCCGTCTGGCGGTACCTTGCCATTGCCGCTGCCCTTGTAACGTGGGAAAACCTCCACTGGCGTTACGGAATCGTCGTGGGCCTAGTGGTTTGGGGCATAACCAGGGCGATTTTTGGCCTTATGGCCCTGGTCGGCTGGATCGTTGGCCTGCAGGGGGCTGGCCAGCTTGCCCCCTAGTACTTCTTCACCGTTTTCCCAAGACGTTACCCGTGGGAAACCTGCACAATATCTCGTTACAATTCCGTTGTATATTGTGCGGCTCTTACCTCACTGACGTTTCACCTGACAGTACCTGAGGATCATCATGAGTCAACATCGACGCTTTACAACTTGGGCCGTTATTCTGCTGGCACTCGGATGTGCCGAAACGGCAGCTCAGAACAATCGTTCCGCTATTGCCGTGCCAGCACAGGCAAGCCAGCTGCGCCCAACCCGTATAGATGCCGCCGAGCCCCGCCTTGTGGTCTCCACCGAGGCCGAGGCCCGTCCGGTGGGCGAGAGCTCAGTTCTTCGTCGACGTCTTCCAAAGGTTCTCGATGCTGTCCAGGCAGAGTTGCCGGGCATCGAGATCGGGTTTACCTTTTATGACTTCCAGACGAATGGTGCCATGGCTAATCGTCTTGCCTATACGGCAGACGGGCCGGACAAGTATGTGCAGATGCTCTGGATGGTTTCGAAGGACTCCACGCGCGATGTAACAACCCGTATTCCGGGCTTTGCCGGCAACTTTCGCGGTACGCACTACAACTTCATTGACGTCTCCAACCCTGACTCACCAGAACGTGG
>DNLG01000009.1:45692-45928 GCA_003488525.1 Bacteroidota bacterium
GGTGATGGCAATGCGCACCTTATTTACAACCACAACCTCGGCAGTGACCAGCAGCCATCGAATCAGGTCGCGTATCGCCGTTCGACCGATGGTGGTTATTCTTGGTCGGAAGAAACGCAGTTCACCGGTTCGGGCGCACCAGAAGGTAATCTCCCCATAGGCCTTGGTGGCGACACCTATGCCGTAACGGCTCGTGGCAAGAAAGTTGTTGTCGCATATACGGACAACTCTCTGCG
>DNLG01000175.1 GCA_003488525.1 Bacteroidota bacterium
TTTTAGGTTCTATTGTAGTAACACCGTTGCAACGGTCAGTTGTCTTTTATAGCTCCGTACTTCCGTACTTCCGTACTTCCGTAATTGTGTAATTCCTTACTTCCGTATTTGTGTAATTCCGTACTTCCGTACTTCCGTACTTCAGTAATTCTAAAGCGTCGTATTGCTTTCGTTGATGCTCTCCAAGGCGCGGACCATGGCGGCCAGTGCCTGCGTTGCAAGTGCACCATCGATAACGCGGTGATCGTAGGTGATCGACAGATACACCATGCTGCGGACAACGATCACGTCTTCGCCGTCAAGTTCTCGCACAACCGGACGCTTCTGGATAGCGCCGATGCCGACAATAGCCGTCTGTGGCTGGTTGATCACCGGAGTGCCGAAGAGCGAGCCAAAAGAGCCCACGTTCGTTACCGTGATCGTGCCACCTGCAATGTCGTCCGGAGAGAGCTTCTTTGTGCGAGCCTTGTTGGCGAGGTCGTTCATCATGCGGGCCACGCCCGTGACGTTCAGATTCTCGGCACCCTTGATCACTGGTACGATCAGGTTTCCGTCCGGCAGGGCCGTGGCCATACCGAGATTCACGCGGCGGTGCTGAATGATGTTCTTGCCGTCGACGCTAACATTGATCCGCGGAAATGCCTTGACGCCTTCGCAGACAGCGTAGCCGAAGAACGGATTGAATGTCAACTTGAAGCCTTCACGTGCACCGAAAGTGTTCTTCATCTTATCGCGCAGTTTCACGATGCCTGTCACATCGGCCTCGGCAATGGATGTGACGTGCGGCGACGTGTGCTTTGAGCGGACCATATGCTCGGCGATCAGCTGGCGAACACGGTCCATCGGAATGATCTCCGTGTCGGCGCCGGCCGGGATATTCACCGCTGGGAACGCATCTACAGCCACAGGCACTGCCGACGGAGCTGATGACGGCGCTGGGGCGGCAACGGGGGCTGCGCCCGGCGTGCGACGTGCCAGGTAGCCCATGATGTCGGCCTTGGTCACGCGTCCCTCAATACCGGATCCCGAGATGCTGTCAAGTTCCTGCACCGTGACGCCTTCGACGGCGGCGATGCTGCGCACAAGGGGCGAGTAGAACCGCGCACCGCTCTGACGAGGGACGCTTGAGGTAACTGCCGATGCGATGTTAACCGAGCCATTCGTTGCTGCCGGAGCAGGAGCTGCGGCGACAGGAGCTGGTGCTGGCACCGCGGCAGGTGCCGGGGCAGCTGCCACAGGGGCTGGTGCTGGCGCTGCGGCGGCAGCACCGCTCGAAAGACGAGCGATCACCTTGCCAACTTCCACAACATCGCCTTCAGCTGCCAGAACTTCTACCAGTGTTCCAGCCGATGGCGATGGAACCTCCGTATCGACCTTGTCGGTGGAGATCTCGAGAAGCACTTCGTCGCGCTCGACCTTGTCGCCTGGCTTCTTGACCCAACGAAGGACCTTGCCCTCCTGGATCGACTCACCCATCTTCGGCATCACGACGTCAACCGTCGCACCGCCAGCAACAGGCGCAGGCGCAGGAGCCGGCGCTGGTGCTGATACCGGAGCCGGTGCTGGCGCAGGAGCCGGTGCAGGAGCCGGTGCAGGTGCAGGAGCCGGTGCAGCGGCGGCCGGAGCCGGAGCAGACGCTCCCGCGCTGTCGCCGAGAATGCAGATAACCTTGCCAACCTCCACCGTATCCCCTTCCTGAAAGAGGATCTGGCTGATCACACCCGCGGCCGGTGACGGCACTTCAGTGTCGACCTTGTCCGTGGAGATCTCGAGGATGACCTCGTCGCGCTCGACCTTGTCACCGACGTTCTTGACCCAGCGGAGGATCTTGCCTTCCTGGATGGACTCGCCCATTTTGGGCATCACGACTTCAATGCTCATGGATTCGACCTTGACGTAATGTTCGTTCAGGTGTTTTTATTCGGTTCTTGGGCCACAAAACTAACCAATTCATTTGACCCGACGTGAACCCGACGTGCAGCAGATGCGTCGGTTGCTTACCTGCCGAGGAGGTTCTGGAGCGCCCCCTTCAGTTCCGGATACCGGAAGCGGAAGGATGTACCAAGAAGCCGCATCGGAACGATGTAATGACTGTGAAGAACAACGTCTGCCTGCTTGCCCAGAAGAAGCCTCAAAAGCCCGCCGGGTACGGGCAACAGAGATGGACGCCCGACGCAGGCTCCGAGAGTCTTGGTGAACTCACGCATGCTCACACACTGCGGTGACACGACGTTGTAGGGACCACTAGCCGTGGGCTCAGCTGCCGCCCAAAGGAATGCCTGCACCACGTCGTCGCGGTGCACCCATGGGAGCATCTGACGTCCGCTGCCGAGCACGCCCCCTACAAAGAGCCGCATCGGAAGGAGCAGCTTTGCCAGCGCGCCGTCGGTAGGGTCGAGAACAACACCAACACGCAAGCATACCACGCGAGTGACATCGCTGGCACTCATGGCCGCATCTTCCCACTGACGCGTCACGTCGGCAAGAAACGTCTGCCCGGCGCCCATGCCCTCGTTCGATGGCACGTAGGTGTCGCCATAAAACCCGACGGCAGAAGCGTTGATGAGCGCGGGCTTGACGGGAGCTCGGCGAATGGCCTCGGCAATGCGCTTTGTAATGTCCACCCGACTCGACAGGATCGCCTGGCGAACGCGGGCGCTCCAGCGTCGTGCACCAACATTTTCGCCGGCAAGGTTGATCACCACGTCGACCGATCGCACGGCCTCCTCGAGTGTGTCATACCCGACGACGCTGCACCCAGCAACGGATGGTCTACCACGGGAAACGATGGTAACGGAATGACCGCGCTCGAGAGCGGCCGAGGCAATACGGCGGCCCA
Organism: Bacteroidota bacterium; assembly: GCA_003488525.1. Taxonomy (GTDB): domain Bacteria; phylum Bacteroidota; class Ignavibacteria; order Kapaibacteriales; family Kapaibacteriaceae; genus UBA10438. The sequence continues at coordinate 2,840 of DNLG01000175.1, forward strand.
GAAAACCCGAACCGCCGACGATCAGAATGGTACTCATGGGCGCGTAAACGAAAAAGCCCGTCCGATAGTTCGGACGGGCTTCGTGTGATCTGCAATGAATGCGGGATTAGTCCTGGGCGATAACCCAGACCTTAAGTGGAGCTACAACGTCGGTCATGAGCTTAACCTTGACGTCGAAGATGCCAAGCGTCTTGATCGGCTCGTCGATGGTGATGTTGCGCTTGTCGACGCGGAAGCCACGAAGCTCAAGTTCCTGGGCGATCATCGGCGCTGTGACCGAGCCGAAGAGACGACCCTCTTCGCCAACCGGCATGGAGATCGTGATCTGAAGTTCGGAAAGCTGCGCCGCTGTTGCCTCAGATTCCTGACGCGCCTTGGCCATGCGTGCTTCGTACTGCTTCTTTTCTGTTTCCAGCGCACGGATCGCGCCGTCCGTGGCGAAATACGCCAGCTGATTCGGAATCAGGTAGTTGCGGGCAAAGCCAGCCTTCACGGTAACAATCTCGCCGATGTTGCCGAGGTTCTCTACGTCTTGTCGAAGAATGATTTTCATGTCGGTTCCTTCAATTCAGAGGGCGCTCTGCGCCGCAAGGATTGGTCTCTGGAAAAGGGTCTTAGATGGTGGCACCGGTCTTTGCAGCCTCAGCCATAGCAGCAGCACGGGCAGCCTGCGCTTCTGCGCGAACCTTACGAAACTCGCGAAGCTTCGGATCAAGCTGAACCGTGAGGTGGCGGATGACCTGATCTTCCAGGAAGAAGAACTTCTCAAGCAGCGGAAGGGTCGAAGGCGCTGACTCAAACGCAACGTACACGTAGTATCCGTTGAACTTCTTGTTGATCGGGTATGCCAGGCGGCGACGCCCCATCTTGTTCAGCTCAACGATCGACGAGCCGTGCTCTTCGAGGAAAGCCGTGGTGCGGGCGATTACGGCCTCAACGTCATTGTCTTCCAGAACGGCGTTGACAATGTATGTGGCCTCGTACAAGCGACGATCGCTCATGTGGAACTCCTATGGTTGCGATGTGCAGTCGTCGGCGTCCAGACCGGCGACAGGGGTGAATTGTTTTCGTCAGAGCCTGCAAACCTACGGCACGAGGTCGGTTTTCCCAAACTGCATGACCCAAGTTTTTCCGTTCTGGAGGGGGCGAGCCACTCCGCCCCCTTATGTAATGCTACGGTAATGGTCCCTGGAAGGCCTTCGACATTCACAGGACAACACCAATTTGCCGTATCTTTACGGCCCCCTTGCAACGGGGGACGGCGATCGCCACATGGCGAGCAGTAGACGTTGAATCTCCCTTCCACTTTTGTCGTGCAATGATGTCCGAACAGCCACTTGACGGTGCCGAAAACACCGATCCAACCGCAGGCGAGTCCGCCCAAGAACCAGCAGCCGCTGCCCCAGAGGTAACGGAAGTCACACCAGACGCACCAGCCGAATTGGCGGTTGCCGAACCTGCTGCCGACGTGCAGCCGGAGCCAGCCCCTGAAGCACCGGCCGAAGCTCAAGCTGAAGCCTCTGCTGAGGTACCGGCCGAAGCACCTTCCGAGGCCGCCCCGGCCGTGAGCGCTGAGGAACGTGAGGAGCAGGCACGCAAACGCGAAGAAGAACGCAAGCGCAAGGAGGAAGAGCGCAGGGTGCGTGATGAGGCGTTTGCGGCTCTTGAGGGGTTCAAGCAAGCATCAGGGATCTTCGAGATCACTGTTGGTGAGCGTGTCAAGGGTGGCCTGCGTGGCGTCTTTCAGGGACTGCGCGTGTTTCTTCCTGCCTCGCAGGTTGGTCTTCGCAAGAACGTATCGGACGACGAGCTACAGCAGCTGGTCGGTCAGACCGTGCGCGTGAAGGTCCACGAGCTGCAATCCGACGATGCGGGTCACAAGTCAGCGGTGGTCTCCCGACGCGAGATCCTGCTCGACGAACTATGGAACACGGTCGT
>DNLG01000154.1:0-130 GCA_003488525.1 Bacteroidota bacterium
ATCCGTCATCCGTCATCCGTCATCAGTCATAAGTCAGCAATCAACAGACAACAGAGAAGATACTACGGTAAGGTAGGAGGTAGAAGAAAAAAGAGGAGGGAGGGGAGGAGGGGAGGAGAGGGGGGGGGGG
>DNLG01000154.1:358-1786 GCA_003488525.1 Bacteroidota bacterium
ATCCGTCATCCGTCATCCGTCATTGTGCAGATCACAGCATACTGCGACCCTACTTCTTCTTGGCGACTTTCTTGGCAGCTGGCTTATGGCCGTCGAGCACCTTCTTCATCGTGATGCCGATGGAGGCGGGAGACTCGACCACGTGGATGCCGCAGGCCTTCATGGTGGCCATCTTGTCGGCGGCTGTTCCCTTGCCCCCTGAGATGATGGCACCGGCATGACCCATGCGACGTCCCGGAGGGGCTGTCTGGCCGGCAATGAAGCCAACGACCGGCTTGGTTACGTGCTTCTTGATGTACTCGGCAGCTTCTTCTTCGGCATTGCCACCGATCTCACCGATCATTACGATGGCCTTCGTCTCTGGGTCTTCATTGAAAAGCTTGATCGCATCGATAAACCGTGTACCGATGATCGGGTCTCCCCCGATACCGATGCAGGTCGTCTGGCCCAGGCCCACGTCCGACAGCTGGCGAACGGCCTCATAGGTGAGCGTACCGGAGCGGCTGACCAGTCCTACCGGACCACCGGGTGTGAAGATGAAGCCCGGCATGATGCCGATCTTACACTCACCCGGAGTGATGATTCCGGGACAGTTGGGCCCGATCAGGCGCGACGTTGAGTTATCAAGCGCGGCCTTGACGGGGATCATGTCGTTCACCGGAATGCCCTCGGTGATGCAGACCACCACGTCCATGCCGGCCGAGATCGACTCAAGGATGGCATCGGCGGCCATTGGGGCTGGCACGAAGATGATCGACACGTCGCAGCCGGTGGCGGCGCGCGCCTCGGCCACGGTGTTGAACACCGGCACGGGGTGCGTGAAGGTATCATCACCCTTGCCGGAGTACATCGTACCACCTTTGCCTGGGGTGACGCCTCCGACGACGTTTGTGCCGTAGGCAAGCATCTGGGAGGCGTGGAACGTCCCCTCTCCGCCGGTGATGCCTTGAACAATTACTTTCGAATCTTTGTTGACCAAAACGCTCATCGTGTCTTGTCCTGTGTAAAAGAGAGCGCGAATTTACGGAAGAACCACCACACCGAGGGTTGTAAAACCATGGTCGAGATCACACTCACTTACGACGGCGAGCTTCGCACGACGGCCGTGCATGGTCCGTCCTCGACGAAGCTCATAACGGATGCTCCGGTCGACAATCATGGACGGGGCGAGAGTTTTTCACCGACGGATCTGCTGGCCACGGCGCTCGGTTCGTGCATGCTGACCTACGTGGGGCTGACGGCCAACAAGCATGGATGGGATGTTCGCGGCACAACCGTAAAGGTCAAGAAGGAGATGATCGCCGATCCTGTGCGGCGCATCGGACGCCTGACGGTCAGCATTCACCTTCCGCTGGAATTGACCAACGCCGAGCTGGCCATCATCGAGCAGGCCGTCATCACCTGTCCGGTCAAGGAAAGCATCTCCGA
>DNLG01000154.1:2037-11806 GCA_003488525.1 Bacteroidota bacterium
AAGGGCAGACTCAGGGCGGGAATCCCGGCGATATTGGCCGACACCGTAAAGTAGTCGCTCAACCACATGCTCACCGGGTCGCTCTTCTCTCCAAGCCGGAATGCCGTTGTCGGCGTTGTAGGCAGGGCAAAGGCATCGTACGATTCAAACGTGCGGTCGTAGGCCTGACGGATCAGACGGCGTGTCTGCTGCGCCTTGGTATAGTAGGCGTCGCCATAGCCCTTGGACAGCGAAAAGGTGCCGAGCATGATGCGCCGCTGAACCTCGGTTCCAAAGCCGGCCGAGCGTGAGGCTGTCGTGATATCTCCATCCTCGGCTTCGGCCCTGAGTCCGTAGCGCACACCGTCGAAACGCGCAAGATTGCTCGATGCCTCAGCCGTAGCCAGAATGAAGTACGTCGGGATCCACAGTTCCGAGTGTGGCAGATCGACATCATCGACCGTTGCACCGAGTCCGACGAGACGCTCGCGGAACGCCGCGTAGGCCTCGACGATCTCGGGGGCGCAGCCGTCGAGACGCGATAGCGGAAGGGCCGCAATACGCCGAGCACCCAGCTCTGCGGCTGGTTCGGCGGCATGGTGCACCGTGGTCGCATCCAGCGGATCGTGTCCGTCGATAACCCGAAACACCTCCTGCATGTCATCGATCGTGTTGGAGAACAGACCGATCTGATCGAGCGACGACGCAAAGGCCACCAAGCCATAGCGCGAAACACGTCCATAGGTGGGCTTCAGGCCATAGACACCGCAGAATGCTGCCGGCTGACGGATCGAACCGCCGGTGTCCGAGCCGAGTGCTACATGGCACATACCGGATGCTACGGCAACGGCCGAGCCACCCGACGAGCCGCCCGGCACGCGCTCGTGATCGTACGAGTTGCGCACCGGACCGAAGGCCGATGTTTCGTTGGACGACCCCATGGCAAACTCGTCCATGTTGGTCTTGCCGATGAAGATCGCTCCGGCATCCGAGAGACGTTCAATGACAGTGGCGTTGTAGAGGGGACGGAATCCGTCGAGCATCTTCGAGGCGCAGGTAAGGGGCTGCCCTACCACGCTGATGTTGTCCTTGACAGCTACGATCAGACCCTCGAGCGGACGAGCAAGGCCGGCTGCAAAGCGCTCGTCGCTATTGGCAGCGTCGCTTCGAGTCCCCTCCGTGTTGACATGCAGAAATGCCCCGAGCCCTGCCTTGGCACTGATCGTATCGAGAGCTTCGGCGCATCGCTCCGATGGGCTGGATCTGCCGTCGATGAATGATGAACGGTCGCTGCTGTAGATCATGACTTCGGTTCCGTTTCAGGGGGCGCCTGTGGCGGCGCAATTGACGCATCTGGTCCGTCGTCGGGTCCGGCAGACTCGCCCTCAGATCCTTCTGCCACCGCACCGGTGGCCGGAGTGTCCATGGCAGCAGTTTCGGCCGGTGCAGAGCCATCGGTGCGAGAGACAGGCACTCCGCCTGCGGGCGGGCGGACCACTACACTGGGCGCGGTGTTGAGGGCTTCCCTCACGGCCGCGTCTGCCGAAATATCCCGTATCTGCTGCGTCAGATCCTCCTGTGCCTTTCGGAACTGTCGCAGACCCTTGCCCATCTGGCGGGCGAAGTCCGGCAGACTCTTTGGTCCGAACAGTACAAGGATCGCCAGAATGATGACGAGGAACTCCGCACCACCAACGTCAAACATCGCGTCGTTGTGACTTACTTCGACGGATTCTGTGGCGTGGATTGATCGTCGCCCTCGCCTGAGGCGGCCTTCTTGAACTCCTTCATTCCGGAGCCGAGACCCCGCATGAGTTCAGGGATCTTCTTGCCGCCGAACAGCAGAAGAAGAACAAGGACGATGATCGTGATCTCGAGTGGGCCTAACCTTCCCATCGGATGCTCCTGAGTTATGGGTTTTGTCGTGAAGGACGTTGCAAACTTACGCCATGCCAACGTTGCAATGGCGTGCAAGACTCAGGAACACCGTAAGGCCATCATCCGATCCGAGCAGAAGCTCGCAGGCCCGCTCGGGATGTGGCATGAGCCCCATGACATTTCGGGAGGCATTCGTCACCCCGGCAATGTTGTTGAGACTGCCGTTGGGATTCGCCTCATCAGTTGCCTGCCCGGCGGGTGTGACGTAGCGGTAGAGCACCTGGGCGGAATCCTCCAGCCCCTTGATCACGTCGGCCGAGGCCGTATAGCGCCCCTCTCCGTGCGCCACCGGTACGCGCAGAACCTGACCCGGCGAGCAGACGTTGGTGAACGGCGTATCGGTGTTCTCGACGCGCAGAAACACGTCCTTGCAGACAAACGACAGGTTCTGATTACGGATCAGTGCACCCGGCAGGAGTCCGGCCTCGCACAGGATCTGAAAGCCATTGCAGATGCCGAAGACAAGTCCGCCGGCGTTGGCAAACCGCACAACCTCGGTCATGATCGGCGAGAACCGCGCAATCGCGCCGGTGCGCAGATAGTCACCGTAGGAGAAGCCCCCTGGCAGAATGATCACGTCAAGCCCCGAGGGCAGGGCCGTGTCCTTATGCCACAGTGAATGCACCGTGTTGCCGGTCAGAGCCGAGGCATGGCGCGCATCGGCGTCGCAGTTCGACCCGGGAAAGGTCACCACGCCGATGTTCATGCGGCCTCCACAGCAGCGGTCTCGTTGAGCGTGAAGTGGTAGTCTTCCATCACGGGATTGGTCAGCAGCTTGTCACAGGCCTCGCGCAACTGTGCCGACGCGGCCTCGGCATCCACAGCCTGGATGCTCAGCTCAATGTGCTTGCCGATGCGCACATCGCAGATCCCCGGCATGTGCAGCGAATGCAGGGCGTTTTCGACGGCTTTGCCCTGGACGTCGAGGATCGCCCGACGAAGGGTCACGGTAATGTTGGCGGTAAATGTTTTCATGGTCGTGCTTAAGGGGCTCTCTGGCCGGTAGGATTTACATGGTGAATGGATCCGGATCTCCCTCGTCGATCGAGTCATCACGATCCGAGCGGTCTCTGACAAAGACAACGGCGTGCCGCAGAGCACCACCGATCAGATAGAGCATCATGAACGGGAAGAGCGCGGCAAGCTTGGTGACAATGCACAGGACGAAGCCGGCGAAAAATACGGAAAACACGATGGGGCGCTGGCGAAAGGCCTTCATCGACGGACGTGGCAAGTTGTCGTACTTGATCGTGCTGACCATGGCCAGCGCCGTGATGATCGATACAGCCGCCAGTGCATGAGGCTTCCACTCATCGGGTACCTCCGCGTGCCAGATGGCGATGTATGAGATGACCGTAAAGGCCCCGGCCGGGATGGGCATTCCGCGGAAGTACAGCTTGTCTTCCATGCTCGTTAGCTGGACGTTGAACCGTGCCAGACGCAGCACTCCGGCAAGGGCCGGCAGTGACGCCACAACCAGCGTCCACTGCGTATGCTGCCACGTGCTCGGGTACGTCACGTAGAGCAGAATGGTGGGCGCTACGCCAAAGGAGACCGCGTCACAGAGCGAATCGAGCTCCACACCGAACTCCGACGTGCTGCGTGTCAGACGCGCCACAACTCCGTCGAGCGCATCGAACACTCCGGCCGTAACGATCAGCCAGATCGCATCGCTGAGGTGGCCTTCAAACGCCGCAACGATGGCGCTGATCCCGCAGAAGAGATTGGCCAGCGTGAAGAGATTCGGAATGACCGATCGGGTGACGCGCATCTGGTCAGTCGCCGTCTGATGAAAGTCTGGCAAGAATATGCCGTGCACTTACCACCTTGTCACCGGGCCGAACGCAGATCTCGCTTCCGGCCGGAACGACCACATCCATCCGCGAGCCGAACTTCATCATCCCGAAACGCTCTCCCACGCGGGCGGCGTCGCCCGGCTTGGTGTCGTAGACAATGCGCCGTGCCAGAAATCCGGTGATCTGCTGGAAGACGATCCTGCCATGCGGCGTGCGCAGCACGAACTGCGAGCGCTCGTTCTCTGAGCTGGATTTCGGATTGAACGCCATCAGGTATTTACCCGGAATGTACTCGACCGATTCGATCGTTCCGGAAGCCGGATAGCGGTTGACGTGCAGGTTCACCGGTGAAAGGAAGATGCTGATCTGTGTGGCCGGCTGCCCAAGCAGCGGGTCGCGGTCCAGGGCAATGACGTTCACCACCTGACCGTCGGCCGGCGCCATGATCAGTCGCGAGTCGGCGGCGGCCTCCTTCAAAAGGGGGCGCTCGGCATCCCGAAAGAACCACAGAGTGAACGCCCCCAGACCCAGGCCGAGGAGCCCCGTGATGACGCTCAGGAAGCCGCTGAGCGCAACCTGAGAAAGCGCCACAAGGGCGGCACTTATCCCCAAAAGAATAAAGGCGTTGTCGTAACCGTACGGTGTGATGATTCTGAACATTTCTGCGTTGTCTGGTCCTCTGGAGGTTCGTAGATTCGCCCGTCAAAAGTAGCATTTTCGAGCCTCTCGGCACGATTTCTTTCGGAACCCCCATGAAGTTCACCGTCGCACTGCCGGACCTGCAAAGGGCCCTGCAAAAGGTCCTCCCTGCCATTCCCGCCAAGAGCACGATCCCGGTCCTGGAACACCTGCTTGCCGAGCTCAACGGAAGCGAGCTGACCTTTACGGCAACCGATCAGGAGATCACGATCTCTCTGACGACAACCGTTGTTGGTGAGCGCGATGGCTCGCTGCTGATCCCGGCACGTCAGTTCAATGACCTGATCAAGGAACTCGGTTCATCCGGCTCGATCGAAGTAGCCGCCAACGACCGGAATCAGACGATCTCGCTTCGGACGCCGACGGGCTCCTACGAAATGAAGTCGCTTGATGCTGAAGAGTTCCCATCGATCCCTCCATTCCCGGAAGCACAGCTTGCGAGCCTCCGCAAGGAAGACATCATGCGCATGGCCAACAAGACCGTGTTTGCCGTGTCGACCGAGGAGTACCGTCCCAGCATGACGGGCGTGTTTTTCCAGTTCAAGGGCGACACGGTGACGGCCGTGGCCACAGATGGATTCCGGCTCTCCCGCGTGATCGTCGGTGCCGGTGATTCTCCGTTTCCGGACGGACTCGAGGCCATTGTGCCTTCACGCACGGTGGATCTTCTGCGTCGCATCGAAAGCGACGTCACGATGGAGGTGTCACGAACGCACGCGCGCTTCAGCATCGGATCGATGACCATCACTACACGGGTGATCGACGAGAAGTACCCGCCGTATCAGAACGTCATTCCGGCCGACAACGATAAGACGCTCATCGTGCACCAGCGTGAAGTGCTGAGCGCTATCAAACGCGTATCGCTGTTTGCGAACACCAACACCAAGCACGTGCGTTTTGGTATCGAACCGACAACGCTATCAGTGCACTCCGAGGATGAGGATTCGGGCAGCAAGGGCACGGAGAATATTCCCTGCGAGTTCTCCGCTTCGGAGTTTGAGGTGGGCTTCAACTATCGCTACCTCGAAGAAGCGATCAAGAACATCAGCGCAGAAGATGATCCGGACCTTAACGTCAAGATGACATTCTCCTCGGCCGTGCGAGCAGTTCTGATAACGCCGGCCGCCGGCGACGACTCCCTGCTGATGCTGGTCATGCCGGTGAAGATCTGACGGGCATTGATGTGGTGATCCGCAGCATTCATCTGCACAATGTCCGCAATCACGAACAGTCGGAACTTTCCTTCGTGCCGGATGTGAACATCCTTACCGGCGGTAACGGATCGGGGAAGACCTCTGTGCTCGAAGGCGTAAGTCTGTGTGCCATTGCCCGCAGCTTCGTGCCTGTGAACGATCATGCACTGATCCGCCACGGCGAAGAAACCTGTACGGTGTCGGTGCATGCCGTGTCAGACTTGCAGAGCCCCTATCACGTGGGTGTGACGCTGCAGCGTGGCGTGCGCAAGCGCATCACAACGTCAACGCAGACGTCGTGTTCGCCCCGTGACATTATCGGGACACTGCCGATCGTTGTTCTTTCGCCCGATCACAAGGCGATCACTATCGGAGCGCCGGCCGAACGACGCGCCTTCATCGATGCCGTGATGGCACAGGCACGTCGTCGGTATACGGAGCTTCTGTACGAACATCGTCGACTCTACAAGCACCGCGGAGCGATCCTTACGGCCATCGCCGAGGGTCAGGCCCGCGAGCAGGATCTAGACCTTTGGACCGAGCAGTTCATCACCGTCAGCGCCGAGATCGTTGAGCGCCGGTGGCATTTCCTGAAGGAGATCACACCGCGCATCCGTTCGACCTACGCCTCGGTGTCAGGGGGCTCAGAAGAGGTCGACATTGTTTACCAACCGGACATTGCCGACCACATGCCGGATGTTGATGCTTCATCGGCGACGGCTGTTGCCGAAGCCTACCGCACGGTAGCCGGCAAGCTTCGTCGTCGTGAACTTGCTCGTCAGAGCACAATGTTCGGACCGCAGAAGGACGACGTGGCACTACTCATCAACGGCGGCCTCGTCAAGGAGACCGCCTCGCAGGGTCAGCACAAGTCTCTGCTGGTAGCTCTGAAGCTTGCCGAATCGACCATCCTGCAGGAGCACTGCAACGAGCGCCCCGTCGTTCTGCTCGACGATGTCTTCAGCGAGCTGGATGCCGACCGGTGCCGGCGCGTGCTGGACCATGTGATCTCAATGAACATGCAGTGTTTTGTGACCACGACCGACGGTCGACAAGTGCGCAGCGTGATCGACTCGGTCGACCGGTTGCCGCATCGCGACGTCAGCGTGCAGATGACGACGATCACCAATGGCGTTGTCACCGCCTCAGAGCGCTCCATAGCGAAGGAGGCGGCATGAACGCCCTGGCCGACCTTCTGAAGAACTTCATTCATTCACGTCATCTCGATGGCGAACTCGATAAAGCACGCATCCCCAAGTATTGGGAAGAGGTTGTCGGCACGGCTCTGGCAGCCCGCACCGAGATCCGTTCCTTTGAAAGCGGAACGCTGCGTATTCACGTACCGGAAGCCCCCTGGCGAAGCGAACTGAACCTTCGACGGGATGAGCTTCGCCGATCTATCAATCACCTGGCAGGAAAGGATCTCGTGCGCGAGATCATCTTCCGCTAAGAACACCGAACATTACGGAGAGTCAACATGTCTGATGAATCAACAAAACCCGTTCAACCGGGCTATACCGAAGACAGTATCAAGGTCCTCGAAGGTCTTGAAGCCGTCCGCAAACGTCCGGCCATGTACATCGGCGATGTCGGCGAGCGGGGTCTGCACCACCTGATTCAGGAGGTCGTCGATAACTCGATCGACGAAGCGCTGGCCGGCTACTGCCGTAACATCATGATCACGCTCAATGCCGATGGATCATGCTCGGTGGCTGACGATGGCCGGGGCATCCCTGTCGGTCCGCACCCGGTAAAGAAGATCTCCACGCTTGAGGTGGTAATGTGCACGCTGCATGCCGGCGGCAAGTTCGACAAGAACACCTACAAGGTGTCAGGGGGCTTGCACGGCGTGGGCGTAAGCTGCGTAAATGCCCTTTCGACGAAGATGCTGGTGACGGTGGAGCGCGAAGGCAAGAAGTATGAGCAGACCTACAGCATCGGCGTTCCGCAGGGCCCCGTCCAGGAAATAGGAACATCGGATCGCACCGGCACGACCGTGCGGTTCTATCCTGACGATACGATCTTCCGGACCGTCGAGTTTCGATATGAGAAGGTCTCTGAGCGTCTGCGCGAGCTTGCGTTCCTGAATCCGGACGTGACGATCACGCTCGAAGATGAGCGCGACGGAAAGAAGGATGTCTTTGCATACCGCGGTGGCCTGGTCGACTTCGTCCGCCACCTGGATACCAACGCAACGGCGATCACCAAGCCCATCCTCATGAGTGGCACCGTTGCCAACGAATCAGGTGTTGAGACCGTTGTGGACGTGTGCTTTGAATACAACTCGGGCTACAGCGAGAACCTCCTGTCCTACGTTAACAACATCAACACCGTCGAAGGCGGCACACACGTCTCGGGCTTCCGCAGCGCGCTTACGCGTACGCTCAACGCGTATGCGGCAGCCAACAACATGACGAAGAAGGACATCAACCTCACCGGCGAGGACTTCCGTGAAGGCCTCACCGCCGTCATCTCCGTCAAGGTCGCCGAGCCCCAGTTCGAGGGTCAGACCAAGACCAAGCTCGGCAACGGCGAGACCGAGGGCATCGTCCGTTCGATCATCAACGAAGAACTCTCGAAGTATCTCGACGCAACACCGAGTGCTGCCAAGCATATCATCGAAAAGGCCACACAGGCTGCCGAAGCACGTGCAGCTGCCCGCAAGGCCAAGGACCTTATCCGACGCAAAGGGGCTCTAGAGAGCGGCTCTCTGCCGGGCAAGCTGGCCGACTGTTCGCTGCGCACTCCGGAGGACACGGAGATCTTCCTCGTCGAAGGTGACTCTGCAGGGGGCTCGGCAAAGCAAGGTCGCGACCGTCGGTTCCAGGCGATCCTGCCCCTGAAGGGCAAGATCCTGAACGTGCATAAGGCCCGCTTGACAAAGGTGCTCGAGAATGAAGAAGTCCGTACCATCTTTACGGCCATCGGCGCCGGATTTGGCGACGACTTTGACGTAGCCAAGGCACGGTACGGTAAGATCATTCTGATGGCCGACGCCGACGTGGACGGATCACACATCCGCACACTGCTGCTGACGCTGTTCTGGAAGCACATGCCTCAGCTGATCAATGATGGTCGACTCTACATTGCTCAGCCCCCTCTCTACAAGCTCAAGAAGGGCAAGACCGAGATCTATGCCTTCAACGACGCAGAGCGCGATGAAGCCATTGCCCGCATCCGCAAGGAGAAGGCCGACCGCAAGGCCGCCAAGACCGCTGAAACTCCAGCACCGGATGAGGCTGCAGAGCCCACCGTGGAAGAAGGCGCAACGGCAGATGGCATCGTGATCAGCCGATTTAAGGGTCTCGGCGAAATGAATCCCGAACAGCTCTGGGCAACAACGATGAATCCGGAAACGCGCACGCTGCTGCGCGTGAGTATCGAAAATGCCGCCGAAGCCATGCACGTGTTCGAAACCCTCATGGGCGAAGCCGTCGAGCCACGCCGGGAATTCATCGAGCGTAATGCGCAGTACGTCAAGAATCTCGACATCTAGTAGGGGCGAGACGCAGTCTCGCCCGATGCAACATTTTCACGATCTTCGTTCTGCCCATCGGCGAGGATTATTTAAAATGTAATTACGGACTCTTTCAAGGTGTTTTGGGCCTCTGATCACCGTCTCGTAGTAATTCCTCTGCCAGACATTAGCGTTCTTGTCACCAGTTGATCGCCGCCATTCTACCGTTACACGGGACTTAAATCCCGCTACCACGCTTGACAACGACATCGGTCTGTAGCCGCTCGGGTGGTCATTTTTTGAGGGTTCTCTGTGCAATCCACTCAACATGTCGTGATGATGCTCAAGCCACACCACCGCATGAATGTGATCTGGCATCACAATGAGGAACTCTTCACTTACTGCGGCAAAAGGACGAATAGAAGGTAGTAGTAACCACTCAGCTTTCACAATCTCTCCAAGATCAAGGAGATCAATCCCGGAGTTCACCACTCTGGAGAGGATTCTCCTTCTTTGATACGTAGCAAGAGTTATGAAGTACGCTCCCGAACGAGTGTAATCATAGTCTTTTAGGCGAATCGATTTGCGCTGTGGAAGCCAATCGAGCTTTAGGTCTGACACTGGATTCTCCCGATGTTGTGTTTAAACACCTTCGTGCAACACCAGTCCCACAGCGTGACATTTTCGCACATGTCTCGCCCCTACAT
>DNLG01000112.1:0-991 GCA_003488525.1 Bacteroidota bacterium
CCGTCCATCTGCCAATGAATCTGCACGACATTGAGAGATCAGACTCCTGCCTGAATTGCGGCACTCGTCTGGATCCTGAAATCCACAACTTCTGTCCGCATTGCGGGCAACTCAACAACGTACGGAAAGAAACGATCGGGCATCTGTTGCGTGACCTCGTTGAGGAGTTTCTTCATCTCGACTCAAAGGTGATGCGAAGTCTGGTGCCGCTGATCACGAAGCCCGGACAGATCGCCAGGGAATACATAGCAGGTCAGCGCGTTCGATACTTCCATCCCGTCCGCATGTTTCTGACGCTTACGGTGATCCTCTTCATTGTTATGGGGTCGGGATCAAGTCACCAGAACGAGAATGATTCGGAAGACGAGTTAACTCTATCCGTTGGCACGAACGCTGAAAACCGAGACTCATCCGACATCAATACGATTTCGGATGTAAGCTTCAGCAGGAGTGCCCTGCGTCGCCTCATGACGGAAGGGGGCATCACCGATGCCAACGCACTCATGGACTCTATACGACTTGAGCGAAGTTTCAGTAACCGTCTCGTCTTTGGACTGTACTTGAAGACGCTCGATCGCAACCGGATGAGCTTCAGTGATTTCTTCATGAGCAAAGCACACTGGATTCTCTTCACGATGATGCCGGTGTTTGCGATCGCTCTGCTCATGTTCTACGGACGACGTCAATTCACCATGGTGGATCATCTTGTGCATGCGTTCTATCTGCACTCGGGCGTGTTCCTGATACTTACTGTCTCCGGACTTATCTCGTTACTGATCTACCCGGACTTTGACATCATTCTCGTTGCGCTGCTCCCGGCCTACTACCTGATATCTCTCCGAACAGTCTATGAACAATCCTGGCTCAGAACCATTCTGGTGGGTCTGAGCGTAGGGATCGCCTACCTGGCCATGGCAACCGTCGCCGTGATCCTCATCAGCGCCATCCTTGTGTTCGTCTGGTGATGCCGATGACGGATGACGGATGACCG
>DNLG01000112.1:1259-6954 GCA_003488525.1 Bacteroidota bacterium
CCTCACACCTCACACCTCAAACCTGTAAGTATACAATAGTATACACCAGTTAACAGATGTTGTTATACGCTGATAACAAATGTATATTCGTTAATGGATTCGCTGAGAAACCCGTTTAGTCCGGGCGCAGGAAGTCCGCCGTATGAGCTGGCTGGACGAGATACCGTTGTGAACGACGTAATGACGGCAATACGCCGTACGGCGCTTGGACGTTCCAGTAAACACATGGTGTTAATGGGTTTACGTGGTGTTGGAAAGACCGTGCTTCTGGGTGATATCCGACGTCGTGCCGAATCCGAAGGGCAGGTTGTGGTGTTGATCGAAGCACCGGAAGACCGTTCGTTGCCCGCGCTGTTGAGCCCCCTTCTCCGGCTGGCACTTCTGAAGATTTCCCGAACCGAGGCAGCGCGCGAATTGGCATACCGTGGGCTGCGGGTTCTTGCCGGTTTCGTTTCTGCCACAAAGGTCAAATACTCGGATATCGAGGTGACCCTTGATCTCGAGCCAGAACAGGGGACGGCAGACATTGGGGATCTGGAACACGATCTTGCCGACGTTATCGAGGCGGTTGGCGAGGCCGCGAAAGGTTCGTGTAAGGCACTGGTAATCATGATCGATGAATTGCAGTATCTGCCTGCGACACAACTTGGACCACTCGTTGCCGCGCTGCATAGATGCTCACAGAATCAACTCCCCGTGACTCTGGTCGGAGCGGGTCTGCCGAATATTCGCGGACATCTGGGCAACTCCAAGACCTATGCGGAACGTCTGTTCGATTTCCGCTCAATATCAACGCTTACACCCGACGCAACTCGCGATGCCGTTATCAAACCTCTGGCGGCCGAAGGAGTAGGGATCACGACCGATGCTCTTGACCGCATCGTTAGCGACACGCACGGATATCCGTACTTCATCCAGGAATTCGGGAAGCATGCGTGGGACGTTGCGGAACATACACCTGTGACACTTCAGGATGTCGAAGCAGCTCGAGAGTTTGCCGAGGCAACGCTTGACGCAAGCTTCTTTGGCGTTCGATTCGATCGCGTTTCAACTTCCGAACGCGAATATCTGCGTGCCATGGCAGAACTCGGCCCCGGTCCTCACCAATCGGCAGACATTGCTATAGCGATGGGGAAATCTGTGCAGGCAGTTGCTCCGATACGAAGTCGTCTGATTCAAAAAGGGATGCTCTGGAGCCCTTCCCATGGAGAGGTGGCATTCACTGTGCCGATGTTCGATGAATATCTGCGGCGGATAATGAAGTAGAATGTCACGTTTTGGGTGACGTCTCGCACATAGACTTTCGAAAGGGGCTAAAACCGGAAGGTTTTGCCAAACGAACCATTTCGAGAGGAAGACTATGTATGCAGCAACGCATTCGGCATCAGTGTTTGGGATTGGCGCGCTGCCGGTAGAGATTGAGGTGACGGTGGAAACGGGGCTTCCGGCATTCAGTATTGTCGGGCTTCCGGACAGTTCGGTGCGTGAGTCGCGCGAGCGAGTTGTTGCGGCTCTACACCACTCGGGGTATGCCTGGGATCCGCGTCGTATCACCGTAAACCTTGCACCGGCCGATGTCCGCAAGGAAGGAAGTGCCTTTGATCTGCCGATCGCGATCGGCATCCTGCAGGCGCTTGATCTGATGGCGCCGATCGATCTGACCGACTGCATTCTGCTTGGCGAGCTGGCCTTTGATGGTGCTATACGTCCATCGCGCGGGATCCTGCCCGTGGCAATGATGGCCAAGCGCAAAGGCATCAAACGCATCATCGTGCCGGCCGCCAATGCTGATGAGGGGGCGGTGGTAGCCGAGGTGGAAGTGTTTGGCGTGACCAATCTTCGGCAGGCCGTGATGCATCTGCTGGGGTCAGCCCCCTTGGAGCCGCACCGGCTCGACATTAACGAGGTGTTCCGGGCTGAGTCTGCCCGACATTCCATCGACATGGCCGACGTGAAAGGTCAGCTCGCCGTGAAGCGCGCCATGGAGATCGCCGCCGCCGGCGGACACAACATGATCATGATCGGCCCGCCCGGTGCCGGGAAGACAATGCTTGCAAAGCGATTCGCCACCATCCTGCCGCCTCTGAGCCTCACAGAGGCGCTGGAGACCACCACCATCCACTCCGTTGCCGGACTTCTCCCCCCAGGTCAGCCCTTGGTAACGCAGCGCCCCTTCCGAGCACCCCATCACACCATCAGTGATGCGGCTCTGGTCGGAGGGGGCGTTGGGGTGGTGCGCCCGGGCGAGGTGACGCTTGCCCATCACGGCGTGCTGTTCCTGGATGAAGTGCCGGAGTTCCAGCGCAATGTGCTGGAGGTGTTGCGCCAGCCCCTTGAAGAACGTCGAATCCGCATCTCGCGCACGCGCATGACGGTGGACTATCCGGCGAACGTGATGCTGGTGTGTTCGATGAATCCGTGTCCGTGCGGACACTACGGCAGTGCCCGTCGAGAGTGCAAGTGCTCCATGCAGGACGTGCAGCGCTACATGGCCAAGATCTCGGGTCCGCTGCTCGACCGGATCGATCTGCATGTTGATGTGCCCTCGGTTCACGTCGAAGACCTCGCCTCGAGTGAGCAGGGAGAATCCTCCCGGGAGATCCGCATCCGTGTCGATGCCGCACGGCTGCGGCAGGAACAACGGTTTATCGGTAAATCCCATCTGTTCAAGAACGCCGACATGTCCAGCAAAGAGGTTGAGTCATTCTGTGCGCTCGACGATGAATCGACCACGATGCTGCGTGTTGCCATGAATGCGCTGAAGCTTTCGGCCCGTGCCTACACGCGCATCATCAAGGTGGCGCGCACCATCGCTGATCTCCAGCAGTGCGATGATATCCTTGCTGAACACGTCAAGGAAGCGATACAGTATCGTAGTCTTGACCGGGCCGGATGGGGCGGGTGAGAAACAAGACGAAGGATTGGTCTATTTTCGCCCACCATGATCACGATTGTTGGCGCCGGCAGCACGACAGGTGCTGCCCTTATTCCGATGCTTCTCGAAGAGACCGACGAGAAGCTGCAGCTGCTATCGTCCAGACCCCTTGCCTATGATCACGAGCGCGTTCAAATGCACGTTGTGAACGTGCGGGATAAGAACGTGCTCAAGCAGACCATCATGGCGGCCATGCCCCAGATGGTGATCAACCTTGCGGCAATGACCAACGTCGACAAATGTGAGTCGGAACGTCAGATGGCATGGGATCTGAACGTAACACTGGTTGAGAATCTCGCGCGCATCACACGTGTGCTCGATGCGAAGATGGTTCACATCTCCACGGACTATGTCTTTGACGGAACCAAGGGTCCGTACACCGAGACATCCGTCCCGAATCCGATCAACTACTACGGCAAGTCAAAGCTGGCCGGAGAGAACATCTGCGTAGCGGGGAACGCCAACTCTCTTGTGATCCGCACGAACGTGATCTACGGACCACCCCGTGAGCGGCCCGACTTTGTGCGCTGGGTCCTGGATGCACTCGATTCGCAGACGCCGATCCGTGTGGTTGATGATCAGATCGGCAATCCGACGTATGTCGATGATCTGGCGGAAGTGATCATGCGTCTTGGAATGAGCCGTCGCACCGGACTCTATCATGCCGGCGGTGCCGACTTTCTGTCGCGCTACGACTTTGCGCTCAAGATCGCAGAGTTCTTCAAGCTTGATCCGTCGATCATCTCTCGTGTGACGACGGCCGAGCTTGCGCAGCCAGCCCGACGTCCGCTGAGGCTGGGTCTGATCTCACTCAAGGCAGAGACCGATCTTCGCATGCGCCTGAGAGGGGTTGATAGTGGACTGACCTCGATTCGACAATACGTCGTACGTCACCGAGAAGAACTGCTCTGACGGGTCCGACAACGTTCCGCTGGTGCGTAACTTTCTCGGTATGCTTCGCCCCCTGACCTGCCTACTGGCCCTTGTTCTGATAGCGACGTCTGTGCGTGCGCAGCCGGACCTTGCGCCGCTGAAGGTCACGACCAATACCACACCCGTGCCGGGATATCTACTGCTGGCGCCGAACTGCCGAGTGTCGCCTCGACCGTTTGGATCCTACCTGGGTGCGTACAACGTCAACGGTGGCGTGATCAGAACCGGCAAGACCGTAAACTATCCATTCGAGTTCAAGGTGTTTCCCGATGGCCGCCTTGGATACTCCGAGCTTGTGGTGTTCTCCGGCGCCTCTGTGCCCGCCGGTGTGTACATCGTCGATACGCTCTTTGCAGAGCAGGAGCGGCTGGATCAGAAGCGTACCGGATACCTCACGACGCAGCACGACGTGCACATGCTGCCGAACGGACATCGCGTTCTACTTGGTGCCGAAGACGTTACGGTTGACATGAGCAAGGTCGTTCCAGGTGGACATCCGGCCGCAAACGTCGTGCAGGCCGTCATCCAGGAGCTCGATGTCGAGGGCAATGTCGTGGTTCAGTGGCGAGCACTGGATCACCTACCGATCACCGACTCGTATGAGGATCTCACAGCACCTGCGATTCGGTACTGTCACAACAATTCGCTCTGGATCGATGACGACGGCAATTGGATCGTGTCCATGCGCCATATGTCGCAAGTGATCAAGGTCAATCGACTCACAGGTGAGGTGATGTGGATCCTTGGCGGCAAGAGCAATCAGTTCACGTTCATCGGTGAGCATCCGGAGAACGCCCCAACATTCTTCAGTTACCAGCATGATGCACGGCGCCTTCCGAACGGCAACATCTCGCTCTTCGATAACGGAACGCAGCACACGCCGCAGTATTCACGCGGCGTAGAGTACCAACTCGACGAAGTCAATAAGACCGCGAAGATGGTCTGGGAGTACCGCCCGAAACCCGACATCTACGTGAGCATTCAAGGGGGCTTGCAGCCACTGGAGAACGGACATCGACTTTTCGGCTGGGGGAGTGCCGCGTCCAACGGCTCGCCGGGAGTCACCGAGGTCGACTCGCTCGGGAACGTCGTGTTCGAAGCCTACTACCCGAAGCAGATGTTCGTGTACCGGGCCACAAAGGTTCCCATGTGGCCAACCGGACGTGCAAGTGCCACCGCGGTGGCGCGGGATGTACTCACAGGAGAAACGTACCGCTACTATCGCGGTACACAGTTCGTCGGCCTGCGTGCGGAATTCACCACGCTCAATTCCTTCTTCTATAACACCACCACGGCCCGACGTTTTCAATGGTCACCAAAGAACCCGCTGTGGGACGGGGAAGCCCCCTTGCTGCGTCAGGCACGGGTTGACATGACGGTAGATGGGATAAGGGAGCATCGCATGACGATGCGGTTCCATGTTGATACGCTGATGCTCGGACGCGATGCAGAAAAGTGCAAGGTGTACTTCCGACCGCAGATCGACAGCGGTCGATTCGTACAACTGCCAACGCGCTTCGACGCGGCGACTCGCGAGCTGGTTGTTGAGAACGCCCAGGCAGGTGAGTTTGCCTTCGGCATTCCGGCACCCTCTGCCGCCGCTCCGCGCGATGTGCGGCTGCAGGATCCGATCGCAGACCGGCAGGTGCTTGCGGACTCTGCGTATCCGCTGCGTGTGGCTGTTCCGGGACGCAGCGATCGCCTGCAGGTGCAGGTTTCCAAGACGCCTTTGTTTGCAACGCTTGTGCTCGACAGTGTAAACCGCGACGATCGGGTTATCCTTCCGGCAGGGGGCGAAGCAGGACGGTATTACTGGAGAGCGCGTGC
>DNLG01000112.1:7182-7478 GCA_003488525.1 Bacteroidota bacterium
CGTCCGGATGTGGACGTGCGCTGGATGCACGACAGTTCCTATGCGATCTCGTGGCAGACCAACTTGCTGGGCAGTGTGCAGATGGATCTCATGCTTGGCGAATACGTCATCGCGTCGATCAAGGATTCCGTACCAGCAGCGGCACAGGGTTTTCTGTGGAAGGTGCCGGTCTCGACGCCGGTATCAAAGAACTTCCAGATCCGTATCACGCCTCGGGAAGCCCCCTACACGTCGCTGAGTGCAACTTCGAAGACCTTCGTCGAGATCATCACCTTCACAAGTGTTGATGATGAGAT
>DNLG01000112.1:7766-10458 GCA_003488525.1 Bacteroidota bacterium
GTGGTGATCCAGCGATAGGTCAGGGGGCTATCAGTAGCCTGTTGGGTGACCGTTCTTCTTGCGCCATTCCATGATGGGCTTGAACGGTCCGTACTTGTGCTGCTCGGGTGTAAAGCCGTCCACGTATGGCGGCCAGTAGTAATCCACCGGCTTTTCTTTCAGGATCGGATACTCGGCATCAAGCGGCGGCTGCGGACGCTCATGCAGCTTGTCATCGTTCACGTAGGCCGCAACGTCAAATGCCTCTTCATCGGTGAGGACGGGCTTGTCCCACCGAGCGATATCGTTGGGCATGTTGTACTTGATGAACTGTGCCGACTTGATCAAGCGGTGCATGGATGAGCCCGGCTGGTAGGACAGTTTACCCCACAGCGGTGGGTACACGTAGGCAATGCCATCTTCTTTGAGCACGCCCTGGCCATCATCGCCGTGACAGCGCACGCAGTGCTTTTCATACACCACGCGCCCCTTGATCGGATCTGCCGGACGGTCCAAGAGCGTGATCTCCTTGAGGCGATCTCCCTCCACGTTGCCTCCAACCGGCACGTTCTTCCCGAGCCACTGCATGTAGGTGACCATGGCCACCATCTCCTTGCTGTCAAGGGGCATGGGGCGCCCATTCAGCGGACGTTCAATGCAGTTGTTCACACGCTCTGACAGCGTCAGGATGCGTCCTTCCCGCGCACGGTATTGCGGATAGCGCGCATGGGCTGAGAAGTAGTTGAGACCGTATGGACGAGTGCCGGCTTCGAGGTGACAGTTCTGACAGCCGAGGCCGTTGCCACCATACTTGCCAACCGTGCCCTTGGGTCCGAGGTAGTACGGGAAGTTCACCAGCAGTTCACGTCCGTACCGGATCATGTCGCCAGTGGCATTCTTCGGTATCGTCGAGGTGTCCGGTGGAACAAAAATGGAGTCTGCTGCTTTGCTCTGGGGTTGCTGGCTGGGTTCTTCGTTCTGACGCTGACAGGAGACAGAGATCGCCGCGGCCAGACACAGGGCACATAATGTGCTTATTGTCCAACGATAGGTAGCCGATCTTTCTTCCATGCGATGATGCCTCCGTTCAGATTGAAGACGCGAGAATAGCCAATTGAAACGAGAAAGCTCATCGCATCACTGCTGCGTTTGCCAGACCGGCAATAGAGAACAATGTCCCGATCCTTTGGAAGCCTCTGCAGACGTTCCTGAAATTCGGCACCGTAGTAGTCGATCTGTTGACTACCGGCAATGTGTCCCTGACCATACTCTTCGGGCGTGCGGACATCAACGATCACCACCGACGTGTCGCGCCGGATCATTGCCATGACGTCTTTCGGCGAGAGTTCCTTACCCTGATTGGTAGGCACGCAGGCAACAATCAGTAGGATCGCCGTTAGAAACTGTGTGAGCATTTGATTCCCTAAATTCTCCCAATGCAAAAGACTGCGATAAAGGCAAGTTGTTACATCGTGTGCATCCTGATAGCGACGGTAAGCACGATGCGTGCGCAGGATCTTGCTGATTCATCGCGATCGATCAAGCTCCAGATCTTCGGTCAATTCTGGGCCCGCTACAATGAGAGCAATCCGCTGACGATGCAGCAGGGGGCTCCTGTGGGCAATACCTTCGACATCGGAATCCGCCGAGCCCGCGTGCAGGCCTTCTGCACGGTGAACGAGCGCACAACGCTCTTTCTGCATTACGGCTTCAACAACATGAACACCAACTTCGCCTCATCGGGCAATCGCAAGATCCAGGCGTTCTTTCATGATGTGTTCGCTGAGTACCGTGCGTTTGAGAAGAACGAGCTTAAGCTCGGAGCGGGCCTGGCCTTTGTGAACGGACTCAGCCGTTTCTCACAGCCGGCTGTGATTGCCATGCCGACGGCCGATATCCCAGTGTTCGGTCAGGCAACCGTGGAGCAGATCGACATCTTTGGACGCAAGCTCAGTCTAACAGCGCGCGGACAGATCGGACCGATCGACTACCGTGTGGCACTGTCTGATCCGTTTCCAATCACGACCAACGGAAATCCCCAACAGCCCCTTGGCACGTCAGCCAACTTCGCGCAGGTGGGCCATAGCCTGCAGCAGCAGGCATACGTCATCTGGCAGTTCGCCGATCACGAGCCACATCAGGTCTCTAACATGGCCGGCACGTATTATGGTCAGCGCAACATCTTCAATGTGGCCGCCGGCATCATGCATCAGCCACGCGCTATGTGGAGGGCAGTAGGGGGCGACACACTCTACGAAGACATGACGCTGATGGCGGTCGAGTCGATGTTCGATGCACCGATCACGGGCAATGGCGTAACACTCAGTGCGTATGCCGGCGTATTCAGCAATGATTACGGTCGGAACTACCTTCGGTACAATGGCGTGATGAATCCGGGTACAGCAAACGTGAGTGGACTCGATAGCACGCAGGTAAGGCCCCTTGCTTCCTTTGGACCATCCTTCGGCAATGCCTTTCCGATGTTTGGAACTGGAACCGTCATCTATTCTCACGTTGGCGTCTATTTCCCAAAGGCGATCGGGCCGAACGGCCTCATGCCCTACGTTAGCACCACACAGGCATGGTACCAACGCCTGGACGGCCGCCGCACTGATATCTACCATGCCGGCTGCTCGCTCTTGCTGGATGGACTCAAGAGCAGATTGACACTGGATATCCAGAACCGCCCGACGTACGGGCTGTCGACGATTGC
>DNLG01000034.1 GCA_003488525.1 Bacteroidota bacterium
CCTCCGGAGCCGGGCCAAGGCCTGCTCTGCATCAATGACATCGCCACAGGGGAAACGATCTGCCTCGATTCATCCGACTTTACGTCCGTGCGCTCGTTTGAGCGTGACGAGCGCTATTCGATCGCTCCGAACCCGACGGGCGATGTTGCCGTGCTGACGATGCCAACGGGGCTTATGGGAACGACTATTGACGTCGACCTTGTTTCTCCTACCGGCTCGGTAACGCCCCTTGCTCGCCGTCGATTCGTTGACGCACCGGCAATGGTCATGGAACTCGGTTCGGTCCCTCAGGGTATGTATTCTCTCGTTGTACGATCTGCAGGTCAGAACGTCCTTATCCCGCTGTCGATCGTCCGCTAAATGGGCTTTCAAGCCTCTCACTGGTCACCACTCACCACACCACATCGCATCCATCACAAACCACAATGTACACGAACCTTAAAAACACCGACCCCGAGGTTTTCCATTCCGTTCACGGTGAATACGGACGTCAATGCGACAAGATTGAATTGATCGCCAGCGAAAACTTCACATCTCTGAGCGTCATGGAAGCTCAGGGCAGCATCCTTACGAACAAGTATGCCGAGGGCTACCCCGGCAAACGTTACTATGGTGGATGCGAATGGGTAGACGTTGCTGAGAACATCGCCATCGAGCGTCTGAAGCAACTCTTCGGTGCTGAGTATGCCAACGTGCAGCCGCACTCGGGATCGGGGGCGAATATGGCCGTGTACTTCACGTATCTCAAGCCGGGCGACACCGTGCTTGGGATGGATCTGGCCCATGGCGGGCACCTGACGCATGGTTCCCCGGTGAACTTTTCCGGCATGTTCTACAACTTCGTCGGCTACGGTCTGGACAAAGAAACAGAACGTCTTGATTACAATGTTGTTGAGGATCTTGCCAAGAAACACCAGCCGAAAATGATCACGGTTGGTGCCAGCGCATACTCCAGGGAGATCGATTTCAAGGCCTTCCGCGAAATCGCTGATAAAGTTGGAGCTTTTCTACTTGCTGATATTGCCCATCCGGCGGGTCTGATCGCCAAGGGGCGTCTGATGAGCCCCGTTCCCTATTGCGACATCGTCACGTCGACCACACACAAGACACTGCGCGGTCCTCGTGGTGGTCTGATCGTGATGGGTAAGAATTACGAGAATCCTTTCGGTAAGGTTGCACCGAAGAGTGGACGCAAGAAACTCATGGGTGAGCTGATCGATTCAATGGTCATGCCCGGCATTCAGGGAGGTCCGCTTATGCACGTTATCGCAGCCAAGGCCGTGGCCTTTGGCGAGTGCCTGACGGATGCATTCGATGAGTACACCAAGCAGGTAGTGCGCAATGCGTCCGCCATGGCGGACGAGCTGATCAGACTCGACTATAACATCGTGTCTGGCGGAACGGACAATCATCTGATGCTGATCGACCTGCGGAATAAGAACGTCACAGGCAAGCAGGCTGAAAATGCTCTTGATGCTTCCGGCATCACCTGCAACAAAAATGCCGTCCCTTATGATACGCAGCCACCGCTGGTGACAAGCGGCATCAGACTTGGAGCAGCTGCAATGACCAGCCGCGGCATGGTCGAGGACGATATGCGCCAGATCGCGCGATTCATCGACCGAGTGGTTAGTAACATCGGCAACGAAGAAGTCTATACATCTGTGAAGGCCGACGTCAAGACGTTCTGCAACGCCTTCCCGCTGTATCCAACGCTCTGACGCGCTCAGCGCGTTCGTATGGCCTTGGGCTCGATCGAAAAATGGATCGATGGCGCTGCCGCACCCGAAGCTATCCTCATAGCTGCGACCGAGGCGATCATGGCGGCGTTGTCCACGCAGTACTGCATGCGCGGCGCGACAAAGGTCAGGCCCCTGACGGCGCATTGATCGGCCATTCTGGTGCGAAGCTCAGTGTTTGCGCTGACCCCGCCGGAGATTGTAACTGCTGGAACGGCGCTGGCGGCCGCAGCGCGCATGGTCTTGGATACCAGAACGTCCACGATCGCCGCCTGTGCTGAGGCGCAGAGATCGTTGATCGGAAGGGGCTCACCTGTGTCGGTTAGGCGGTCGACCTCACGACGCAGGGCAGTCTTGAGTCCACTGAACGAAAAGTCGAACGAATCCTCGCCTATTCTTCCGCGAGGGAATGCAAACGCATCCCTGTTACCAGCAGCGGCATGTCTGTCGATGGCAGGACCACCCGGATATCCCAGGCCAAGCATCTTGGCGATCTTGTCGAATGCCTCGCCGGCAGCGTCATCCGTTGTCGAGCCAAGGACAGTGAAGGAGTCCGGCGAATCAACACGAAAGATGCTGGTATGTCCGCCGCTGACCACGAGTGAGACACTTGGATAGGCCAGGTCGGGTTCTTCGAGGTAGCCAGAATAGAGATGCGCCTCGATGTGATGCACGGGATAGACAGGGATCTTGAGAGCAAGCGCAAGCCCCTTGGCATACTGCGATCCGACGAGCAGCGAACCGGCAAGTCCCGGTCCATGGGTCACGGCGATCGCATCAACTGCAGCCAGATCAACGCCTGCCTTGCTGATCGCGGTGTCTACGATCTGCGCGATCAGTCGCATATGCTCGCGAGATGCGAGCTCCGGAACGATCCCTCCGTAGAGGTCGTGGATCGCCTGCGATGAGATGATGTTGCTGCGCACGCTACCATCAATCAGAACTGCTGCAGCCGTATCATCGCATGATGTTTCGATAGCCAGTATCGTCATGAGAGCAGCCTCCAGAGCACAGCCATCGCCATTCCCACGCTGCGCTCGCGATTGACATGCCGGTCGTTGCCGAACTGGTGGCGCGTGGCAACACAGTGTTCGGGTGTAGCCACAGCGATGCACACCGTTCCGACGGGTTTCTCTGCGGAACCTCCACCGGGTCCGGCCACACCGGTGATACCAATTCCATACGTACTTGCAAAGCGCTCCTTGACTCCGATGGCGAGCTCTCTGGCAACCTCGTTGCTGACGGCGCCGAAGGAACCAAGCGTTTCCTCAGATACGGCAAGGTCACGCACCTTGGATTCGTTGCTGTAGCACATGACACCGCCAAGAAACCAGGCGCTTGAACCGGCAACGTCCGTGAGCCTAGCCCCGAGCATCCCGCTCGTGCACGATTCGGCAATGGCTAATGTTTGTCCCCTTTCCCGAAGTCGCACGCCGATCACCTCTGCAAGAGTTTGCTTACCACTGCCGTAGACATACTTGGCAGCACGCTGCATGATGTAGTCTCGCACGCGCCATAGCTCGGCCTCACGAACGGTGGCATCAGCATGCTGTGCTCCGATTCGAAGACGGACGCCATGATAGTTCGGCAGAAATGCAAGAGAGGATGTGCCCAGAAACTCCTGCGGATCACCCAGAAGGTCAGCCAGCGAGCTTTCGGCGATCCCCGCCGTGAGCATGGTAACATACTGGCGGCGCACGCCTCCCGAGGTCTCAAGCCGCTCGATCAGTACCGGCAGAAGATGACGCTGCACGATATGCCGCATCTCAGTGGGCACGCCGGGCAGTGCCACAAGAAGACATCCGTGATGGTCGATACTCAACCCGGGAGCCGTTCCTATAGGATTTGCAAGCAGCGTTGCCTTAGACGGCAGGAGTGCCTGTGCCGCATTGCGCTCGGTCACCTCGCGGCCGCGCTCGCGCATCCATTCGTGCAAGTGAAGTAGCCATGACTCGGACATCACCAGTCTATCGTCCGTGTACTGCGTCAGCACATCCTTAGTTATATCGTCGTGTGTGGGGCCCAGGCCCCCTGTCATGATAATGACTGAGCATTCAGACCGCAACCGGTCAAGCGTCTGCGTCAGTTGCTGAGCAACATCACCCACCGTGACGTGTTCCACAACGGAGCACCCGATCAGCGTAAGCTCCTCGGCAAGCCACGCGGCGTTATGGTTGACGATCTGTCCGATCAGGACTTCGTCGCCGATGGAGATCAGGGCAACACGCATGCTCAAAACCATCCTGAAACGACGAGGCCCCGCTTCTTGCAGGGCCTCTGTTTGCTGAAATCGTAGGGAATATTCCGCCGAGCAGATTAGGACAGCTTTTGACGGATCTTCTTGTCACTCATACCGCGCAGGTAGTACAACTTGGCGCGGCGTACCGAACCTTCCTTGAGAACCTGCAACGATTGGATGATCGGCGAATGGATCGGGAAAATGCGCTCAACACCGACGCCATTGGAGATCTTCCGCACGCGGAACGTCTCGTTCATACCAGATCCACGACGTGCGATGATCACGCCCTGGAAGTTCTGAATACGCTCTTTCTCGCCTTCAACAACGCGCACCGCGATTTTGACGGTGTCGCCGGGACGAAAGTCCGGGATCTCCGGAGATGCTTCGCCGGCTTTGGCCTTGCGCTGCTCAAAGGCCTCTGAGGCGGCCATGGTTTCTAGGGCTTTGACTTTCGGGTGCATGATCTCTCCGTGCGTTCGGTAATGGTCTACAGATTGACTTCCCTGTTGCCTTCCTGCTGACAGGGCCGCAAAGATACAACATTATTTGGACCGATAGCAAGCCAATGCTCAGCAATGACTTACGTAGCGTTCAAGGATTTTCACACATCAGGCTGTAGCGTTATCGCTGCGCCTTTTTTTGGACGCAGAGTGAGCGACGTTGCACGCCGTTCGACCGTCCACATCCGCGGCTGGCCATCGATCGTGGTGATGCTTATACGATTGCCGGTGCCTGAGAAACTCATCTTGTAGCGAAAGGCCTGTCCGTCGATCTCCAGCATCAGATCATTGGTGAATCGATACTTCCTGCCATCCGAAGTCTTCCAACTACCGGCAACACAGGAGTTGTTGACCATGCGTGTGAGAATGAACATTGGGTCCTGATTCTTCGATGGCAGAGCTCCCATCACGCAGGGCTCCCGTTCGAGGCTGTCAAGGGGCGTCAGCGCGATGTAGGAGCGCTTCTGTTCATCGTCGGCAACCATCCAGATCGGCTGGCTACCGCGTCTACCAAGCGTCCACTTCTGACCAGCCCCCTTAATGGTGTTGACGACCAGGACCATTGTGTCAATCTTCTGTGGCGTGAACCCGATCACTGCAATCCTGCCATCGGACGCCGAATCAATGCGCACCCAAAGTGGGTTGCCACCACGGAGTTGCCCCATCGCATCCTGATACGAACGCACCGAACTAAGCACCTTGATGAAATCGGCATTGAACCACGTGCCATGAAACCTCCCCAGCTCGACGGGCGCATAACTCGTCTGCCCGAGCAGTCCGCGTCCATTCTGCGCTGAAACGTCAAACGGCATCCAGAGCAGCCATGCAATGGCTACAACGGCATGAGCAACAGCACGATTCATCAGGAGACCTTGGTCGCTACCGACTTCCCCTGAAGGAAGAGCAGAAGATAGTCGTGTCCTCCGGCCTTGGAGTCTGTTCCACTCATGTTGAAACCACCGAACGGATGTCCACCCACCATAGCGCCGGTACACTTGCGATTAAGGTAAAGGTTTCCACAATGGAACTCGTTTCGCGCACGTGCCAGCTTACGAGGGTTGCGCGTATAGACGGCTCCGGTCAGTCCGTAAATGGTGTTGTTGGCGATCTCCAGCGCATGATCGAAATCGCGTGCTTTGCACACGGCCAGCACCGGACCAAAGATCTCTTCCTGCATGATTCGTGACGTTGGTTTGACGTTAACGATCACGGTTGGCTGGATGAAATAGCCATCCTTACCGGCAACTTTCGAACCGCCACAAATGAGCTTGCCTTCCTTCTTACCGATCTCAATGTAGTCCAGGATCGTGCGCTCGGCACGCGATGAAACAACGGGGCCCATGCGCACGTCGTCCTTCGGATCGCCGACAGCGATGGCATCAACGGCGATCTTGAGCTTGGCGACGAACTCATCGTAGATCTTGGCATCAACGATCGCACGGGAGCATGCCGAACACTTCTGCCCCTGGAATCCGAAGGCCGCCGCGACCACGCCCTGCACAGCAACGTCGACGTCTGTCTCCGCGTCGACGACGATGGCATCCTTGCCACCCATTTCCGCCACGACGCGCTTGATCCAGATCTGCCCCGGCTGCGTCTTGGCAGCCAGCTCATTGACGTGCAGCCCCACTTGCATCGAGCCCGTGAACGAAATGAACCGCGTCTTCGGGTGCGCCACAAGGTAGTCTCCAGCTTCAGCGCCTGAGGCGACGAGGTAGTTCAGAACTCCCGCCGGCAGACCGGCTTCGGTCATGATCTCCTGGAACAGCCATCCCATCATCGGTGAGTCGCTCGATGGCTTGAGCACGATCGTGTTGCCGGCAACAATCGCTGCGGCCGACATACCGGCCAGAATGGCAAACGGGAAGTTCCAAGGCGGAATGATCACGCCCACGCCCAGTGGAATATAGAGCAGCTCGTTCTTCTCACCCGGCTGTGGAACGATGGGCTGAGGTCCGGCAAGACGCAGCATTTCGCGCCCGTAGAACTCAAGAAAGTCGATCGCCTCGCAGGTGTCGGCATCAGCTTCCAGGTAGTTCTTGCCGACCTCACTGATCATCCACGCGTTGATCTCCAGGCGACGTCGACGAATGATATTGGCCGCCTTGAAGAGCACGCCGGCACGCTTCTTGGGCTCAACATCTTTCCACGTTTCGAAGGCCTTTAGTGCCGATCGCATGGCCTTCTCGGCATCATCCACGCCGGACTTCTGGAAGACACCTACGAGCTCAGAGGGGGCGGCAGGATTCACGCTACGCGTTTTGTTGACGGTCTTTACGCGCTTGCCGTTGATGATGTTTGGATACTCCTTACCGAAGGCTTTGCGCACCGCGTCGATGGCAGCGCGTTGTTTCGCCGCAACAGCCGGCTTCGTGAAGTCGTGATAAGCCTCGTTGACAAATGGCTTCATAATGTCCTCTGTTTGGAAAGAATGCAAATTTACATCGTCGCTGTCGTAGGTTCGTTGCCTCAATACCCTACTTGATAGCCATGATCGAATCATTGATTGAATTCTTGCAGGGATTACCCGTCTGGGCGATCCTTGGCATGACCTTCGCCATTGCCTTCATCGAGAACCTTGTGCCCCCTTCCCCGAGTGACGTCCTGCTGGTCTTCATGGGGTCGCTTGTCGGTATGAACGTTGTCGAATTCCCTCAGGTGCTCAGCGTTGCCACGGCAGGATCCGTGATCGGCTTTGTCACAGCGTATGGCATGGGTCGCCGTTATGGCGAGGCTATCGCCGGATCGCGCTGGGTGCCATTTGTCGACCATGACACGCTGGCTCGCGTTGAACGCCTGTTTGACCGATACCACGGCTTGATCATCGTCTCTAATCGGTTTCTGGCCGGTACGCGCGCCGTGGTTGCCTTCGCGGCCGGCGTATCGCGACTGCCTCTTGTTCGTACCGTCATCCAGTGCGGGATCAGCGCTCTGGCATGGAATGCCCTGCTACTCTATGCCGGCATGCATGTTGGGCAGCGCTGGCGCGATGTTGAAGGGTACCTGTCGGCCTATGGCTGGGTGATCACCGGCATCATTGTCATTGCCGCCGCGGTATGGTACTGGCGCCGCAAAAAGAAGTCAAGGCAAGACCCGAACGGCCAGGCCTCCTAGAAAGAAAAAAGGGGGCCGAAAGCCCCCTTACAATCATTACATGTTTGCTTCTCGACCCCAATCAACGATCAGCGAGAAGCGCAGCGTGTTGCCCAGTGGGTGATTCTGTTCAACCGTGATATAGTAACTGAAGTCGGCGCGGAAGATGTCATACTCAACACCGGCACCAAGGGTGAAGTACTCACGGGCTCCGGCAGCTGCCGGTTCGGTGAAGTAGCCGCCACGAAGGGCAACGGACTTGTCATAAACGTATTCCATTCCGAAACCGGTTTCCAGCCCGCCACGCTCCCAGGACGTCACCAGAGAGATTGGCAGAGGGTCTGAGTTACGGCCGTCGCGGCGAACAAGGAGCTTCATAATGTCCGATGAAAACGTCAGCTTGTTAAACTCGTCCTCAAGGACAGTTACGGCAAGACCGACGCGGAGGTTCGTCGGAAGCGGATCCGATTCACGGTCGTAGGTCATCTTCGGACCAAAATTCTGAAGGTTCGCTCCGAGGCTGAGCCGCTTACCGAACTCTTCGCCGAAGATGTTGAGTTCCGACGGACGCCACATGACTCCAAGGTCAAAGGCACTGGAAATGCCGACACCAGCACCGGGCGTTCCGGCACTAGCAGGCGCGAGATTCGACTGGATGTACTTCACCTGAACACCAAGGCCGACGTCATTACCGACTTCGGTGCCGTAGGCGATACCGAGGCAAAACTCATTTGATCTGAACTTGCCGAGAGCCTGACCGTTTTCGTTGGTCTTTGTGAACTCGCCGAGGTTCATGAAGATGAACGAACCGGCAATCGTACCGCCGAGCTCTTCAACGT
The DNA here is from genome assembly GCA_003488525.1 of Bacteroidota bacterium. Taxonomy (GTDB): domain Bacteria; phylum Bacteroidota; class Ignavibacteria; order Kapaibacteriales; family Kapaibacteriaceae; genus UBA10438. Next base: position 8,411 of record DNLG01000034.1, read on the forward strand.
ACTGACCGTATGTGCCGTAAGAGTAGTAGAGGTCAGCATTGAACTGTGGCAACCACTTGGCAAAGCTCAAAGCAACCTGATTTGACGCATCGTTGAAGGCAAGCGCTCCCGTATTCCAGAAGACCGCGTTGACGTCATCGGTCATCGCCGTACCGATATCCCCCATCCCACTTGCGCGGGAGTCCGGGGTGATCAGCAGAAACGGCACGGCAGCACCGCCAGCTTGAGAAAACGCGAGCGACGACGTTGCGAGAAAGACTGTCAGACCCAGTATGAACTGCCGGACCAGCGTCATGTAGAACTCCATTATACCCACTTGTTAGGCGGCAAAGTTAGCGAATGAGGGTCAGTTTACCACTTGCGAATGACGTCGTTCCGTCAGCATCAACAAGGCGCACCACTGCTTGGTACATGCCTGATTGTGCCATGTCTCCACTCTCGTCTCGCCCGTCCCAGACGATGTCAGCCGTCTGCATATCGGAGATGGTCATGGGCCTTTCCAACAGCATCGTTCCCTGCAGGTCATAGATAAGAAGCGTTGCGCTGAATGGTCTCTGACTTGAGTGTGTAAACCGGATCGTGGTGCTCGACGAGAAGGGGTTCGGAAAATTGAACAGACCCTCGGTCACAATCGCATCGCTGGGGCCTGGAATTCGGAACATCGTGCTATGCTGAGAAACGTTATTGAACACATCCCATGCCTGCACGGTTACGGTGTGCATACCCGAACCGAGCCCAAAGATCTGCTTCTGCGCCGTTCCGGCGCGCGGATTTTCAATCGACGTTGTAAATGTTGGCGTGAGTATCTCGATGCTGCTCGAGTTGTTGAACTGTGCCGTGATGTCGTGTCCGATGCCAACCCCTGTCGTGTTGATCCCCGTCTGATCGGCAAGGTCCACAATCAGCACCGGATTTGGACGAACGATTCCTCCCGGGACAAACTTCCGGGAATCAACATAGACCCTGATGTCGGGCCCGTCGGCTTCTGGATCAGCGACATCCGTTACCCCATCAACAACGACGCGGTTGGTCGACCCCATTGCAAATCGTTCGTCGACCGAAGCAGCGTAACCGTACAGTGAGGCAAGTTCTTTCGAAAACGAGATATCCTTTGGCACAACGAACGTTGCCGTAAAGCGCCCATTCTCCACCTTGAACGACCCACGGCACAGGGCCGAGCCGGGACGTCGGAACGTATTTCTCGATTTATAAATATCCGTGTCGATCACCGTAACCGTTCGAGCTGCGTCATTCAAAGAAACAGTGATGTTCCCGTTGAACGTGTCATCAACACCCTCTGCACCGGGTCGGGAAACAAATCCGGACACCTCGACGGTGCCAAGGGCCGAGATATTAACGGCGTTCGAGTCGTTGCTGACGTCCGCACCGTTGATCGTCGTGAAACGCACTTGGTGATCTGGGATCAGCAATGTCATGGTCGGATCACCGAGTATCAGAAACTTCTCATCGTTGCCGCCATTGTAGATCTGCTTGACGCGATACATGGCCTGACCGACCGTTGGATAGGTTCCGTCGGGCATACGCGTGAAGAGATCGGCGTAGAACTCCTGATTCAAAGCTGCGTTTGCCAGAGAATACACCACACGTGCTGCCGAGAAGACACCAATTGCACCACCGTCTGGCATCAGAAGCAGCTCTTCGGCGCCGGATTGAATGTCAGTCAGATCGAATCGCGCAAAGTCACAGGTTGCTGCGGTCAGAAAGAACAACTTGTTCGCGTTGAGAAGTTCTTTCGGTGTTGTCTCCCGGACGAAGACCTGTTCGTGGGCCCAGACGCGAGGATTGCCATGTCCGATGTAATTCAACAGCACCGAACCGGTAGTGTTCACCGTCGAGACAAGCTCCTGAGTAACCGTGGGCTTGCGACGTCCACGTGCAATGTTCTCCGTCGGGTACTCTACCATATAGATCTTGCGCGGCTGGAACTCCGTTGGCACGTACTCGTTGATCAGTCTCTCGTTCTGATCAAGGTGCGTCGATCCATCAGAGCGATTGTCTTCCTTTTCTCCGTCGTCAGCAACAAGCGTAATACGCGTGCGCCAATCATCACGAGATGATTCGCTCTCATATCGAGCAAGTTTGGCGATAAAGTTTCTTCCCTCTTGGTTGGAACGGATCGGCACACGTCCACCGGCAAGATCCGGCCGTCGGTCGTTGCCGGCGACGCGGACGAAGTAATCATCGGTAGTCGTCGTCGTGAGACCGATATCGGCATTATCGGGGTCAAGACTCTGATACGGCACCACGAAATTCTTTTGCGCTGTTGAGATGTTCTTGTAGTCATAGTGACCGTCGCCCCAGAGCACAACATGTGACGGACGCGGTTGCCAGTTGGCAAAGGCATTGGCAATGAAGTCACGCAGTGCCGTCGGATCAGTCATTCCGTAGCTGAATCGCGCAAAGATCTCATCCGTTGTAAAGACGCTCACGGAGTACTTCCCGCGTCCACGACGGTACTTGGCAAAGTCATTCGCTGACTCGAGAAGGTCCGGATGCGTGATGACCAGAACATCGGCCGCACGCTCACTGCCGGCAAACGTCGGCACGTTCAACCTCTCGAGAGCGCCGATCGAGGCCGGCTCAGAGCAGAGATAGAAGCGCTGAGCACGCCCTGCTGCGACCTGCGTTCGCACCGCAAACATGCCACCGATCGATGCTGCATTCGTGAGCATCGCAGGCCGCGCCGGATCGGTGACGTCGAAACCGTAGATGCTACCACTGAACCCATTGATCGAGTACTCATGTACACCATTGTCGCTCTGCGACCAGAACGTGTAGACGTTCGACTGGGCATCGAGGCTCTGCGGATAATGTACTTCAACCCAGTCCAGCAGGCCCGTAGATCCATTGTCGCTCGACGCATAGGCAAATCGAAGAGCTGTCCGTCCATCAGCGGGGATGCGTGAGGCCAGTAGCGTTCCGAACCCTGAATTGGTGTACACGTCCATGTACTCGGGCACCGATGGCAGACTAACCTGCCCGAGCGTCGTTCCCGATTCCGAGACAGTTATCACACCGCTGGCATTCCGACTGCGATGTCCAGCCACGTAGCGATAAAGCACTGTGCCAGCGGGCACAAGTCCCGGAAGTGACATGGTCACGTTGATCGACGACCTGTTTTCGATAGTGCGTCCGAGCCAGCGCCTCCCAGAGCCCGGAGGCAGCGGGTTAACGATCTCGTCCTCCGAAAAAAGCCGTCCGGTCGTGATGTTCGGGCGCACGGTGGGCTCGTCTGCGGGCAAGGGGCGAGGCACGGCCCGCAGTCCGGGCTCGCCGCCGACAGATAGATAGTAGCCAGCTTCGTTGGAGTAGTGATTGATCAGGTGCTTGATCTGCGTGCCATCCTGCGTCCAGCCACTGGCACCGCTGGCATAGAACACAACCTCGCGGATGGAACCGTCCGGGTTTGTCTGCACGACGATCGGTTGCTCGACAAGCTGATTTGCACGCGCAGAGTCGACCGACTCGGGAAGCTCCCTTCCGCCCCTTCCGAAGATCTTCAACGATGTAGCGGCCGCAGCGTCGGTGACGATTCCCGCACTGCGCAGTTGGTCGGCTGACAGGCGGTAGACCCCTTCGCGAGTAATGCGCATGCGGTACATGTTCAGCGCTGTCTCGGCTTGGACCTGCTCACCAGACTTCCTGGACGCGCCATTGGCCGGTCCGCGAACAGCTGCAACCCACGGAGCTGCCGGATTCAGAGCCAGTAAAGCCCCCTGCGAAGGGGCAACCTGGCGCGCCGCACCGCTGGCATTGAACCGAACACGGATCGTAGCCGAGTTCAGCATCGCAAAGCCCGCTGCTACCTCCTCGGCAATAACTATGTCCAGCCGGGCCACGTGCCGGTCGGCAGCAACACCGTCATAGGTCAGACATACGAGGTCGGCACATGACATTTGTGGCACACCTGGCACGAGTGGTTCCATCGATGAATGCGGCACAGTCGCGATCGTTGAACGCAGGTCTGCGCCTTCGAGTGAAAAGCTACCCGGCCCGGGTACGATTACATCAAACGAGCGCACATATCGACGCTTGGCCTGCGATGTCATCAGTCGGGCTCTGTCATCGGCCGGACGCGAATAC
>DNLG01000066.1:0-211 GCA_003488525.1 Bacteroidota bacterium
TGTGCGGATTGAGCGCCGTCACAAGCATGAGCGTGTTGCGGTTGTAGTAGTCCAGACGCTGAACGGGCGGGGGGATGCCCACGGCACAGTGCTCGGTGAACATCGTACACGTGTCGGCCAGAAGTCGAGCACTTTGCAGGACGTTGTAGATGATCACAGGCTTGAAGACGTTGAGCTCGAAGTTGCCCGAAGCACCGCCGATGTTCACGGC
>DNLG01000066.1:446-644 GCA_003488525.1 Bacteroidota bacterium
GTTCACCTTGCCGGGCATGATGGATGAGCCGGGCTCGTTTTCGGGGATGGAGATCTCGCCCAGACCGCAGCGTGGACCCGATGACATCCAGCGGATGTCGTTGGCGATCTTCATGAGCGTTGCCGCAAGCGTCTTGAACGACCCATGCAGAAAGACAAGCGCGTCATGGGCCGCCAGCGACTCGAACTTGTTCGGGGC
>DNLG01000066.1:941-1162 GCA_003488525.1 Bacteroidota bacterium
GAGAATTCCTGACCCAGCGTGATGGGCGTGGCGTCCATAAGGTGCGTGCGACCGCTCTTGATGAGGCCCTTGAACTCCTCCGCCTTGCCGTGCAGCGTGTCGCGCAGCGCGGTCACCGCCGGCACAAGGCGCGACGTCACACTGATGGCGGCGGCAATGTGCATGGCCGTCGGGAAGGTATCGTTCGAGCTTTGCGACTTGTTGACGTCATCGTTCGGGTG
>DNLG01000066.1:1379-1710 GCA_003488525.1 Bacteroidota bacterium
ACCTCGTTGACGTTCATGTTGGTCTGTGTGCCCGAGCCGGTCTGCCAGACGCTGAGCGGGAAATGCTCAAAGAGTTTACCGTCGATCACTTCGTCGCAGGCACGCACGATCAGGTCCTTCGTCTCCGCCTTCAGTACGCCCAGGTCGGCGTTGACCATTGCGGCGGCCTTCTTGAGGATGGCCATGGCCTGCACAACCTCGCGCGGCATGCGCTCTTCGCCAATGGCAAAGTGAATGAGCGAGCGGGCCGTCTGGGCTCCGTAATAGGCTGTTGACGGGACGCTGATCTCGCCCATCGTGTCGCGTTCTATGCGTGTACTCATGATCGTAA
>DNLG01000066.1:1951-2389 GCA_003488525.1 Bacteroidota bacterium
CGCATACGTCTCGGACTCGGTCTGGGCCAGACGCGTGAGGATCTCGACCAGTGACTGCTGCGACTGGCGCACGTCCATGTCGTCCACAAGGCCCTGACGGTATGCCACGAGCGTGATCTCGGCATTACGCTCGGCCGCGGCGAGTGTGCGGCGCTCGGTCTCCAGCACACGCCTTCCCTGCTCGTAGCGCTCAATGGCGCTTGCCAGCTGCAGGCGCATCTGGCCGCGCAGATCGTCGATCTCGGCGCGTCGGCGCAACGTTTCTACGCGTGCCAGCTCGGCAGCCTGCGCATCGGCAGCACCACGGAAAATGTTGTAGCGCATCTGCAGTCCGGCACTCCAGCCCGTTGTGCGGTTCTCGAGAATGAAGCCGGCCTCGGTGATGTTATTTGTCAGCTGCAGGCCCCCTACCGCATCGATGCGGGGCCAGAGCGCCGA
>DNLG01000066.1:2645-3080 GCA_003488525.1 Bacteroidota bacterium
CGGCATGGATAGCGTAGTGTCGACGGCGAACGAGTCGCGCGTCTCACGCACGATGAGCGTGTTCAGTCCGGCCCGCGAAAGCATGAGCGACGTGCGGAGCCGCTCGACCTGCACGCGGACATTATTGCGATCGATCTCGGCCTGGGCTACGACCGTTGCCGCGGCCTGACCCTGCGCCTTGCGCGCGGCTGCGATCTCCAGACGACGCTCGGCCAGCACCAGCGCAGCGCGCGCTCCGGCAAGGGCCCGCTCGGCGGCAACCACACCGGCATAGCGCGTCATCACATCGCCGATCACGCGGGCGTAGGAGCCCCGTGCCCGCTCGCGTTCCGCATCGGCCAGATTCGACATCTGATCATCAACGGCCATCATGCGAAAGCCGTCGAAGAGCGTCCACTGCATGGTCGCATTGGCGTTGACGTTCGTAAAGCCAGC
>DNLG01000066.1:3301-4537 GCA_003488525.1 Bacteroidota bacterium
GTGATGCCATTGGCTGCAGCATCAATGCTCGGATAGTACCCGGCCTTGCCGGCTCGCTCCATGGCATTGGCCGATGCCGAATCCAGGCGGGCGATCGTCAGACGAAAGTTCTTCCGGATCGCCTCGTCAAGCGCATCAGCCAGCGACAGACGCTGCGCCATCAGGCAGGGGGCCTGCAGAAGCCCCATGAGCATCAGAACGCCAAGCAGACGTTGTAGCCGATCACGCATGGGACACCGCCTTGGACTTTTTCAGACGCGACATCACGACGTAGAGCGATGGTATCACATAGAGCGTCAGCAGCGTAGAGATCGTCATCCCTCCAACCACCACCACGCCCATGCCAACGCGGCTTTCCGAGGCGGCACCAAGTGAGAGGGCGATGGGAAGGGCTCCGAGGATTGTTGCGAGCGACGTCATGAGGATCGGACGGAAGCGCAGCGACGCCGCCTCAAGCGCTGCCTGGAACCGGTCAGCCCCCTGCTCAAATCGCTGATTGGCAAACTCCACGATGAGGATACCGTTCTTGGTCACCAGACCGATGAGCACGATGCAGCCGATCTGGGAGAAGATGTTCAACGTGTCGCCCGTTACCCAGAGGGAGATCACCGCTCCCGACAGGGCAAGGGGCACGGTGAGCATGATGGTGAGCGGATCGATCCAGCTTTCGAACTGTGCCGCCAGGATCAGGTACACCAGGGCAAGGGCCAGGATGAAGGCAAACAGCAGCGACGAGGAGCTTTCGGCGTAATCACGCGAAGCGCCGGTAAGAGCCGTTGAGAAGCGTTCATCCAGCGTCGAGGAAGCCACCTCCTGCATGGCCTTGATACCGTCGGCAATGGTAGCACCTGGCGCAAGGCCTGCACTGATCGTAGCACTGACGGAGCGATTGTAGCGATACAGCTGCGGCGGAACGCTCCGCTCGCGCATCGTCACAAGGTCCACCAGCGGCACCAGACCGCCCGAGGCCGTTCGCAGCTGCACCTGGCCGACGTCGTCAGGGGTGGCGCGTGCGGAGCGCTCCAGTTCGCCGATCACCTGGTATTGTTTTCCGTCGCGCACGATGTAACCGTAGCGCTGACCCGAGAACCCGGATTGAATGACCGAGGCGATGTCGGCAAGGTTCACGCCAAGTGCGCGCGCCTTGGCGCGGTCAACCTGGACATTGATCTCGGGCTTGGTGAACTTCAGGTTCACATCAACAACGCTGAAGGCCGGATTCTGCTGCGCCTTTTC
>DNLG01000066.1:4724-6228 GCA_003488525.1 Bacteroidota bacterium
CCACCTGCACCGGAAGTCCGGCGCGCTGTCCGGTGGAGATCGTCTGCTCCTGGATCACCACCGTGCGCACCTCGGTGGCATCGCGCATCATCTTGGTGAGCATTGCCGCAATGGCCATCTGCGAGCGCTTGCGCTCCTCAGGGTCGACAAGGATCAGCCGTGCAAACCCCGCATTACTGCCTCCGGAGAGGAAGAACGGTGACGTCACGGTGATGAGCAGTTTCTTCTCCGGCACGGCGCGCTGCACGCGCTGCTGCAACGAATCGATGATCACGTTCATGCGGTCATACGTCGTGCCCTCCGGCGCCGTTAGATTCATCGTCAGCACGCTTCGGTCTTCCAGCGGCGCAAGCTCACTCTTGATCAGGCTTCCGATGCCGAAGAGTGCGGCGATGGCCGCAAGCATCACAACGGCAGCTGTCAGGGGGCTTCGCACCATTCGTTCCACGCTGCGGGAGTACGATCCGGTGAGCCACACAAAGAACGGCTCGGTGACGCGCACCAGCCAGCTCTGCGACGCCGAGTGACGCAGGATAGCCGTGCTCATCATCGGTGTGAGCGTCAGCGATACGATGGCGGAGATCAACACCGAGGTGGCCACCACAAGGCCGAACTCACGGAACAGACGTCCCGTGATGCCTTGCAGAAAGATCACCGGCAGAAACACCATGGCCAGCGTGATCGTGGTGGAGATGATCGCAAACGTGATCTCGCTTGCCCCCTTCTCGCCTGCCGTGCGCGGGTCTTCGCCGTTTTCAATGCGCTTGAAGATATTCTCCATCATCACGATGGCATCGTCCACCACCAGACCCGTGGCCAGCACGATACCCAGCAGCGTGAGGAGGTTGATGGAGAAGCCCGCAAGCCAGACAAAGAAGAACGAAGCGATGAGCGACACCGGGATGGCCACCACCGGGATGATGGTGGCGCGCCAGGTGCGCAGAAACAGGAAGATGATCAGCACCACCAGAGCAAAGGCGATCACCAGCGTCTCCTGTACTTCGGAGATCGCGCCGCGGATGAAGCGCGTGTTATCGAAGGCAACCTTCAGTTCGATACCGGCGGGTTTGGAAGCCAGCAGCTGATCGTAGCGACGATAGAACTCATCGGCGATCTCGATCTGGTTGGCTCCCGGCTGCGGCGAAATAGCCAGCGCCACCATCGGCACCCCGTCGCGCTTGAGCACCGTGCGCTCGTTCTCGGCGCCAAGGTACACGCGCGCCACATCGCCGAGGCGCACCACGCCCCCTTGCTCATCGCGCAGGATGAGGTTGAGAAACTCTTCGGCGGTGGAAAGACGTCCGAGCGTGCGCAGCGACAGTTCCATCGTGGCGCCCTCGAGACGTCCCGAGGGGAGTTCGACGTTCTCGCGGGCCAGCACCTGTCGCACGTCCGACGGCGTAAGGCCGTACGAGGCAAGCCGCTGCGGATCCATCACGATGCGCATGGCGTATTTGCGCTCGCCCCAGATCACGATCGACCCGACGCCGGTAATGGTCTGCAG
>DNLG01000066.1:6410-7722 GCA_003488525.1 Bacteroidota bacterium
AGGACGTTGGCGGCATAGGCGCTGAGGTCGTTCAATGACCGGTCGCGACTCTGCACGGTCATCACGACCACGTTGTTACTGTTCGACTCTGACTTGGCAACCACCGGTGGATCGACATCGGCCGGAAGCTGACGTTTGGACCGCTCTACGCGGTCACGGACGTCGTTGGCGGCCTGTTCAAGGTCGCGCTCCAGTTCAAACTCCACCGTGATCGTCGAACGTCCATCTGCACTGGTCGATGTCAGCGAGCGGATCCCGTCGATACCGTTGATCGACTCTTCAAGGGGCTCGGTGATCTGTGACTCGACGACATCGGCATTGGCACCGACGTAGGTGGTGGTGACTGAGATGTTGGGCGGATCGACGTTCGGGAACTGTCGAATTCCGAGAAACGACGCGCCCACAAGCCCCATGACCACCAGCAGAATGCTGATGACCACGGCCGTTACCGGACGTCGGATCGAAAAGACGCTGATGTTCATCGCACCGTTGCCTTGACCGGCTTACCGGGCTTGACGAAGAGGATTCCCGAGGTGACGATCGTATCTCCGGCGGTAAGGCCCGACTGCACCTGAACCTGCGTCATGGTGCGAGCGCCGATCTTCACCAGACACGCCTCGGCACGTCCGCCGCGCACACGGTAAACCGTGGCTCCGTTCATGTCCTGCACAACAGCTTCCGACGGCAGCAGCATGGCATCATTGATCGTAGCCCGGCGCAGCACCACGTCGGCAAACATCCCCGACGACACGCCGGCCCCCGAACTGAGTCGAGCGCGCACCCGCTGCGTACGTGTGCGCTCGTCCAGCACCGGCTCGATGGCCGTGACCGTGGCAAGCCGCTCGGACGTATCGGCTCCGCGCAGGCGAAGGCGCAGCTGGCTGCCCACGCCCACCGTGCCGACGTATCTCTCCGGCACGGCAACGTCAACATTGAGCGTGCCCAGTGACGTCAGTGTTGTGATCGGTGTTGACGGGCTGACGATCGCTCCGACGCTGATCTGTCGCAGTCCGACGCGTCCGCTGAAGGGGGCTCGCACTTCCGTTTTGGCGATCTGCGCATCCAGCTCGGCGATCTCGGCCGTGCGCATCGCGGCCTGCGCCTGGGCGGTCTCGAGCTCTTCGAGTGAGACTCCGTCGACAGACTTCAGCGCCTTCAGGCGCTCGGCACGCTTGACCTCCAGCTGGCGCTGCTGCTCAAGTTTTGAGCGACGGGCCACAAGGTCGTCATCAACCAGTTTTACGAGGATCTGTCCGGCGCGCACATCGCCCCCTTCACGGAAGCTGATCGATTTGACCCGTCCGGAGACCTC
>DNLG01000066.1:7933-8641 GCA_003488525.1 Bacteroidota bacterium
CCATCGCTTCGACGGCCGGAATTGGCATGCCGGCCGGTCCCGGACCCGCCGCAGCACCCTTCCCGGCGGCGCCGGGAGCATCAGCCCCGGAGCGCCAGCGCCAGAGACCCGCCGCAACGAGGATCAGCAGGCCCGCGATCAGGGCAATTCTGCGAGTATTCATTCTGCAAACTTCGACAAAATTTCCCATGCTATTTTTGCGCCTGCTGCGTCAATGGCACCGCGCCACGGCGCCGAAACATTCACCACAAATCACGAGCGAGAACCCCATGACTACTCTCCTGCGAATCTGCCTGCTGCTCATGCTCCCAGTAGCCCTTATTGCAGCAGAACAAAAGCTCACACTGAAGGTTGCCGGGAACTGTGGCTCCTGCAAAAAGCGTATTGTCAAAGCCGCGGAATCGATCGACGGCGTCACAGACGCTGCATGGGACAAGAAGACGAAGGTCTTCACCGCTGTGTACGACGACGCTAAGGTCAAACCCGCCGACGTCAAGAAGGCCATCGCCGCCGCCGGCTATGATGCCGAAGACGTCAAGGGCAACGACGAAGCCTACAGCAAACTCCCCGACTGCTGCCGCTACCGCGATGGCGGACATGAGAGATGACCGATGACGGAAGAACGGAAGAGCAGACGAGTTGACTCCAGTCACTATAAAATATAGTGTGGCGTCATAAGAATAAAAAAAAGAAGGAGGGGGGGGGGGG
>DNLG01000083.1 GCA_003488525.1 Bacteroidota bacterium
GTGTGTACATTCGGACTCCATTTAGTTGAATCCCATCCTACTTGACGCATAGCGGGCCGTTATTGTGGTCCGCGTTTGTACAACGCCGCGGCAGCAATCAGTATTGTCGCGTGTTCACAGACAGGCGTGGTTGAGCCTGCGAAACTACAGGCCCGTGCTGATGGATTAGTTCGCATGACTGTTGAACTTCCACAGCAAGAGGCGCAATACCATCATTTCGACTTCTTTGGTCGAATCCACAACGAGGGACTTGAACATGTGTTCCAGAGCTACCTTCTGACGCTACCAAACCGAGACTACCCAGAGGCAGAGATAGTTGCTAATGTGGCTCGTGCCACAACCTACTATGTGGATGATGTCTGCTCGATTACTCGAAGTACAGGAGTCAAAGACTTCTCAGTCTATGAATATCTGGCAACAAAAGCCTCCTTGCAAAGGGCCTTGGATGCAGCAACAGATTTGTCGACATTTCAGAAACAGGTGCTTCTGAGGATTGATACAATTCTTTTAACAGCTAATGGTAGTCTTGAATCCGTAAACACGGATCTGGCATCTGTTCAGGCGCAAATAGATCATCACATGAACACTGATGATAGACCATTCCTTTACGCTACTTTGTCGGTGGCACGACATTCAGTTCGATACTGGAGTGACGAAAAGGTTGCAAACAAATGGATTGACATTGTCAATGATTTCGGGACTAAACATCGGAGAGGTTTTCATAAGACACTAGCCATTGACTGGGGCAAAGTGGCAGAGGCAGACTACAATGGATTCTGCGCAGCAGTGATTGGCTACGCATCATCCGGTGCCTGGAAAGGCCCCGCGATGCGTGGTGCAATAATTGGTGCTTTAACAACGGGAGGTGTCGGATCTGTCGCTGCAGCAATCTTGAATGTTGTCGGCCATGGGGCTGCGGCTGGAGTGGCCGGTGCCGTCGGAATGTCGGCACTTGAGGTATTACGGCAGGAACTATTTTGAAGTCGAGAAAAATGTTTCCAACACGGGGCTCACAAACATGCGTGTAGAACAAAATGATCCTCTCAATGAGTTTGTTGATGGTTTGAGCGAGCACGAGCGCGAGGCCTATAAACGGAATGAACCACTGTTCAACACCATATACTTCACTGTACCGCGAATCGTGCGATTTGTTTCCATCATGATCGCACTAGGCCTTTGGATCTATGTGAGGATGACTCCCGACAGTATTGATGCTGAGCGTATTCTGATTATGGTGGTTGCGGCTGGGCTTGTTGAACCATGGGTTTCTGAGTCGTTCGATAAGCGGCGCGGAGCTGTCATACTCGGCGTCACGTTTTTAATTGTCCAGCTTGTGTTGATGCTCTAGGGACGTTAACCTTCAGGCGTTCCTTGCCTTCGATTTGCATCGGACACACTCGTCACTCGCTCACTCGTCACTATATTCGCACCATGTTTCTCCAGCGCTTCATCGCATCAACGCTTCTGCTGGCCATGACGCTCGTCATGGCGGGCGCGGTTGTGCATGCGCATGAGCATGGGCATGCGGAGGAGACAACACAAGTTGTTGTCTCGCCGGTAGGCGAGCATGAGCATGGGGCGGCGGAGTGTTCACTCTGCAAGGTGACGAAGGAGCGGGTGACGATAGCCAACGCCGACGTCACATTCGTCGTCAGTTACAGCGTGGTGCCGATGAGCCCCCTTGTACGGAATCTGATCAGTGACCGGTGCCCCCAGGAGCGCACCGGACGAGCACCCCCACGGGGTTGAACACGGCGGACGCTACGTCCGCACCCTTGATTTTCTTTCGATGACGCGTCGCCCGTGTGGCGATGGCCGTCTCATTTGTGTTCAACCAGCCCGATTGATTTATGATCGCAACGTTGCTGTTGCTGTCGGCGCTTGCCGATACGCACATCCACGGCATCGTCCGTGATAGTGCCACGAGAGCCCCCTTGCATGGGGCTGTGGTACGTATTGACGGGACCCTGAAGGGGGCTATAGCGGACCGCTATGGGGTGTTCCATTTTTATGACCTGCATCAGGATACGGTGCGGCTGGTGGTGTCATACGTTGGCTACCAGACAGAACGCGTGCTGGTGCCGCTGAACGAAGGTCGCAGGGAGGTCCGTCTCGACATTGCGATGCGCTCCACCAGTGTACGCGGCCAGGAGATCCAGGTGACCGATGAGCGGATCGCACACTCGGCTCTGCCCACGCAGCAGGCGCGCGTGCTAACGTCGGCCGAGATCGACGAACACCGCGGACAGACCTTTGCCGATGCGCTGACGCAGGTGGCAGGAGTTACCGTATTGCAGACAGGCCCGAGTTTGAAGAAGCCGATGATCAACGGTCTTACGGGTACGCGGCTCGTGCTGCGCAACAACAACCTCGTGCAGGAAGGTCAGCAATGGGGCATTGAACATGCACCCGAGATCGACGCTTTCTCTCCGTCGCGCATCACCGTTGTGAAGGGGCCGGCAGCCGTGATGTTCGGTCCCAACGCCATGGGCGGCGTGATCGATGTAGAGTCGCGACCCATTCGCAAGGACCCCGGACTTCACGGCGAGGCCACGATAAACCTCTTTAGCAACGGACGTCAGGGGGCAGTGGGTGCCTTCCTCGAAACCGCCCAGGTGGCGGGGTCGCCGATCGCACTGCGTGCGCAGGCCAGTACGCGCATGGGCGGCGATGCCGAAGCGCCTTCGTACGTGCTTAACAATACCGGTGTGCGCGAGCTGAATGCGAGTCTGACGATGGAAGTGGGAGATGAGCGACTCGGACTCAGCTCCGTTGCGTCGATCTTTTCGACTACGCTGGGGATCTTCCGCGGAGCACATATCGGCAATGCGACCGATATGCTGCGTGCCATTGAGCGTGGTCATCCGAGCTCCACACGCCCCTTTTCCTATGAGATCGGTAATCCAAGGCAGGAGATTTCCCATACCATGATCTCTGCCAAGGGACACGCGCAGCTCTCAGACGATGAGCGTCTGGTGCTGACCCTTGGACATCAGGTCAACGATCGGAGCGAGTTTGACGGGCACAATGTTCGAATCCGCGGTCAGGGAGCCGATCCCGCGAGCCGCGCCGCTGATTCCCTCGACCGCCTGCAGCGTGCGCTGGCAACCCCGGCAATGAATCTTGTGCTCAACACCAGCTCGCTCGATGCCTCGCTCGAGCATGCGCTTTCGGAACATGTACGCGGTACGGTTGGCATTTCATCCATGTGGCAGCTGAATGAGCGATCAGGATCAGTGATCCTGATTCCGGACTACCGTCTCTGGGGTATCGGTGCGTTTGCCTATGAGTCGATCATACTCGAGGATGTGACGATCAGTGCCGGACTTCGATATGACGTGCGTGATCTGAAGTCGCGGATCATCAATCGGGCGACACGTGAAGCAACGCTGCAGGATCGAACATGGCAGAACTTCAGTGCAAGTGTTGGCGCGTTGTGGGCGCCAATCGAGGGCCTGTCTCTGACATGGAATGCAGCCTCGTCGTGGCGTCCGCCGCAGGTCAACGAACTCTACAGCAATGATGTGCATCACGGCTCGGCCTATTACGAGATAGGGGATAGCACGCTAGCCAGTGAACGCACGCTCGGATCTGATGTGGGGCTGCGCTATGAGGCACATGGACTGCTGATCGAGTCGTCGGCCTTCATCAATCGAATCGGCGACTACATCATGGCCATACCGGATCCGGCCAATCCCACGGTTACCGTCCGGGGAACATTTCCGACGTATCGCTTCACGCAGATGACGGCTCGGCTGTACGGGGGCGACATCAGCCTGACCGTGCCGCTGCACGAGCGCCTGAACGTGTATGGTCAGGCCTCCTTTGTGCGCGGCGACAATCTTGACGCAAATGAACCGCTTCTGTTCATTCCGGCCGACAGGGGTCGCATCGGACTGCATCTGCACGCAGACGATGTTGGCCCTGTCCATGATGCCTACGTTGATCTGTCCGTAATGGGCGTTCGACGTCAGGACCGTGTTGTGCCGGGACGTGACTACGCCGAGCCCCCTGCCGGATATCTCCGCACCGATCTTTCGGCAGGGGGCGTTGTCACGTTGCCGTATGGGCTGCCTGCTCGCCTTACGCTTGCCGTTACGAATCTGTTTGACGTAGCATACCGCGATTACCTGAGTCAGTACCGGTACTTCGCCGATGACCTTGGACGCAACATCATTCTCCGTTTTACCACCACTTTTTAGGAGTCATGCCATGACCTCCCCAACCAACGCGCTCCGTCGCCTCGGGCGCATTTCGCTGATGTTGGTCTTTGCCACATCACTATCGCTGTTCGGAACATCGTGCGATCATTTGCATGATCCGCATGATCATGATCACGATCATGAAGCGGTTACGACTGTTACACTGACACTCGTTGCGCAGGGCACTACCGACACTACGCGCGTGACCTGGGAAGACCTGGACGGCATCGGGGGTAACAATCCAAACCGGATCGACACACTGTTTCTGAGGCCGGCAACGATCTACCTCGGGTCGGTTAACTTCGAGAACAGGGCTACGTCGCCTCTCGAAAACGTCACGGAAGAAGTACTCGAAGACGCCAACGAGCATCAGGTGTTCTACGCTGTAAGTAATAGTCTGGGTCAGGTAACCGTGCTTGATAAGGATGGCAGGGGGCTCCCGCTGGGGCTGACGTTCTCCATTGCCACCACGACGACAGCTGCGGCCGTGCCTGGCTCATTGACGCTGTCACTGTACCATTACGACTCGGAATCGTCGAAAAACGGAACCGATCCGGCTGATGAAACCGATGTCGAAGTGACCTTCCCGCTGATCCTTCGCTAGGGGATAACCCACCATGAGTCAATGGCCTGCGAATGTGCATATTCGTGCACTCGCAGGCCATTCTCATGACGTCTGACATCCTCTCTACACCACTGGAATCGATCCGTTTCGTCGTCGTCGACGTTGAGACGACCGGCGGGACACCGCGCGATCACCGCATGACGGAGATCGCGATGTGTGTTGTCGAAGACGACGTGATCGTGCGACGTCACGAGTCTTTGATGAATCCGCATCTGCCGATCCCCGACTACATCCAGATGATGACGGGCATCACCAATGCGATGGTGGCCAGTGCCCCCGAAGAAGATGTCGCGATGCAGCCGGTCGTCGCCGAGCTGTATTCGGATGACCAAGTAGTGGTCTTCGTTGGACACAACGTGGGCTTCGACTGGAGTTTTGTGGAGGCGGCCATTGAGCGAATGGATGAGGTGCCGCCCGATATTCATAAGGTCTGTACGTGCCGCCTTTCGCGACGCCTGAGCACGGGGCTCGCCAAGCATAATCTCGGTGCCGTTGCTGAGCACTATGGTCATGTGATCTCGGCACGTCACCGCGCCATGGGCGACACGGAGGCCACAGCCCAGGTTCTGATCCGATTGATCGAGCGCGCCCGCACAGAGCACGAGGCAGCCACGCTGGAGGACCTGATTGCGCTGCAGCATGTTCAGCGTGCGGCCTCCAAGACCATGTCGGCTGCAGCCGCTAAACGACGCACAATGCTCGCCCCCTACTTGCGCGAGTTGCCGGAAGATCCCGGTGTTTACTACTTCCTGAACGCCAAGAAGCAGGTACTCTACGTGGGCAAGGCAAAGTCGCTGCGCTCGCGGGTGATGTCGTACTTCAACGACGCTCCATTGCATGGTCGCAGCGTGCAGAAGATGATCCGCTATGTGCGGCACGTCCGCTGGGAGGTTACCGGCACGGAGTTGGCGGCTATTCTGCTGGAGTCGCGGGAGATCAAGGAACGTCTCCCGCTGCATAACGTCACATCCCGCAAGTACCGAGCACCGGCATTCCTGAAGATCACGAACGAATCGTTCCCGCGTCTCGAACTTGCATCAAGTATCGAGTCCGACGGCGCCGAGTACTTTGGTCCGTTCCGCAGTCACCGCATGGCCGAGCGCATCCTGGACATGGTGGTGCGCGAGAACAAGCTTCGTACATGTGCCGGCGAGCTGCACCCGCATGCGGAGATCCGGCCGTGCTTCGACTATCACATCAAGCGCTGCAACGGTCCGTGCGCGCTGCATCAGACCATTGATGATTACAACGAGTCCGTCGATGACGCCCGACGCTTCCTGAGCAATGTTGAGCAGGGGGCTGTGGGGCGCCTGCGCACGCAGATGGAGCTTGCCGCGGCAAACCTCGACTATGAACGTGCCGCAGTCTTGCGCGACGGAATCCGCGAGGTGGAGCGAGCGATGCTGCACGCATCGGATCGCCCCCTGGCCGTAACCGATACCAACGTGATGATCTTTGTGCCCGTTGGTGAGAAAAGCTCGACGATAGAGGTTTATGCGCTCAGGGCCGGGCGTCTGGCGTTCCAGCGAGAAGTGGGACTGAGGGCACCGAAGGATGGGATCATTGCCGAGCTGACACAGCTCTTTTCCGAACCCGCGCCAACGTCACGTTTTACCAGTCGCGAATTGAACGAACTGCAGATCATCACCGGGTGGCTGTATGGACGTCGCGAGCGTTCCCATACCTGCGTTGTGCATACTCCCGAACTTGTTGCAGATCATGTTCGTGCGGCCTTCGGTCAGTTCGTACAGGCCATGGCTGATGTTGCCCGTGCCGCTCCACCGAGCGAATACTCTCAGCTGACAGAGTATGATGACTTCGGTGCTTGAGAGTATCTACTCCGAGGAGTACGCCGTTGTAGACGTGCGCACTCCCGCAGAGTATGAGAAGGGTCACATCGTTGGTGCCGTAAACATCCCGTTGTTTACCAACGAAGAACGTGCCGACGTCGGTACGCGCTATGTGAAGCAGTCGCGCGAAGAGGCCATCCGACGTGGACTCGAACTGGTGGGCCCACGTCTTGCCGGCTACGTTGAGCAGGCTCGCAGTCTTGATAAGCCCCTTGTCGTGTATTGCTGGAGAGGGGGCATGCGCAGTTCATCGATGAGCTGGCTCTTCTCCACGAGTGGCCTTGCATCGCAGACAATCCCGCGAGGGTACAAGGGCTTCCGCAAGGCCGCCGCAGAGCGTCTGGCCCTGCCGTGGCAGTGGCGGGTAGTGGCTGGCCCGACCGGTTCCGGCAAGACCTCGTTTCTTCGCACACTTGCCGAAGGGGGCGAGCAGGTCATCGACCTCGAAGGTCTTGCCAACCACAAAGGCTCATCCTTCGGCGGCATCATGCAGCCCGCGCAACCCACCACGGAACACATGATGAATCGCATACATCATGCGATGCATGGCTTCGACGTTTCGCGTCCGGTTTGGGTGGAGGACGAGAGTCGCACCATCGGGCGTGTGCACCTTCCCGAGACGATGTTTGAATCGATGAGAGTTGCGCCGCGTCAGATTCTGGAAACGCCCCTTGAAATGCGCATCACAAATCTCGTTGCCGAGTACGGTCAGCTCCCCCTCGACGAGCTCATCGCCGCCTTCGATCGCATCCGCGAAAAGCTCGGTGGCGATCGCACCAAGCGCGCCATCGAAGCCGTCCAGCTCGGCGATATGCACGCTGCCGTCGAGATCGCCCTGGATTACTACGACCGGACGTATGCATTTACGGCGAAGCGGTTTGAGGTGTGAGGTGTGAGG
>DNLG01000098.1:0-2091 GCA_003488525.1 Bacteroidota bacterium
CGGCAGGGCCGACCGGGCGCTGACAAATGCCGACTCGCTCATCCGCCGCATCGACTCGGTCATGATCGAAGTCAAGTCGAACAAGGGGCTTCTCAACGCTATCATCTACGACGAGAAGTTTGCCGATCGTTTCGACAGTACACTCTACTGGATCCGCGGCATCCTCCAGGACGCACGCAATAAAGGCGTCAACGTCAACGTCGGCCTTGGACATGAGTGAGAATGTCGGAACGTTTCCGCGTCGCGTGCGCCACCTCAGCCCCCTGCTGCTTGTCGGCATCCTGCTCCTAGCCGGGTGCAAAGGTCCGAAGTACCTCAACCAGGATTTCGACCTGCGCGACGACGGTGAGCGTGTCACGGAGCTCCGGTTTACCGCCACACGCCACATTGATTCGATTGTCGACGTCAAGACCATCACGGCTGACGTGTGGAAGCTGGAGCATTATGCGTATCCCGACTCGATCCGCATGTTCGTGCGCGTGATCGACACAACGGGATTTGTGGTGACGCATATGGCCGCCCCCTACAAAAAGCCCGGTGCTCCCGACTACTTTCCGTCACTCGTCGAGCATCTCGGCTCGCGACGTCGCGTCAAGGACTCCGTCGTGCGCCAGTACACCGTGCGCGAGATCGGTGCGCTCGACTCGATCCCGGCCAACATTGCGCTGGCTATCGACTGTTCGGGATCGATGAAGGGGGCGAAGCCTACGCTCGACCTCGGAACGGAATTGTTCGTTGGCATGAAGCGCGGCTTCGACAAGATCTCGCTCACGGCGTATCACAAAGTGATCGATCAGGTGTTTCCACTCACAGACGATTCCTCGGCGATGATGCGCGAGTTCCGTGAGTACGTCAAGCGTCCGATCGGGCTGTTCACGTCGACCTATGACGGCATTATGACGTCGCTCAAAACGCTCGACAATGTTCCTCTGGATCAGCCAAAGGTCTGTGTTGTCTTTGCCGATGGCGACGAGAACACGTCAAACACCAAGGTCACGGAGATCTTCGAATACGCCACAAAGCACAACATCTCGATCTACTGTGTCGGGTTTGGCTTTGCCAAGGATGAGCCCCTTCAGGACCTTTCACTCTATACCGGCGGCAAGTACTACCGCGCATATACCAAGCGCGACCTGCTGGCGATCTTCCAGGATATCTGGAACAGTCTGCGGAACTACTACCTCGTTACCTACCGTCCACCGCGCTTTGAGGGCATCCATACGGCCGACCTGACGGTGCAGATCCCTGGACGCGACACGCTCATCGCCCGCGGCGTGTACGACAAGACGCCACTCAATCCGATGATCGACTCGTCGGAGTTCTCCAAGCGGATCCTTTTTGCATTTGACGAGAGCATCATCGAACAGGCGTCGTATCCGATCCTTGATGAGCTGGCCGACGCGCTTCAGCGCTTCGACAACGTTGTGCTCGAGATCCAGGGTCACGCCTCTCGCAACGGTCCCGACGACATCCGCACGGAATACAACCAGAAGCTCTCTGAACGACGTGCCGAATCTGTTAAGCAGGGCCTTGTCTCGCGTGGCATTGACGCGTCGCGCCTGCGCACACGAGGCTTCGGCTTCCTCATGCCCGTGGTCCCGAACGACACGCCGGAGAACCAGGCTCTGAACCGTCGGACGGTGTTTAAGATCCTGCGTAAGTGACGGCAATGGCACGGGCCACGTTCTGTCCGTCGAGTGCGGCGCTGACAATGCCCCCTGCATAACCGGCTCCTTCGCCGCATGGGTAGAGTCCGCGCACCGTCGTATGCTGAAAGGTCGACCGGTCGCGCGGGATGCGGATCGGTGAGGACGTTCGGGATTCAACGCCCACCATCACGGCCTCATTCGTCAGGTATCCCTTCATCGAGCGCGCAAACTCCGTAATGCCGGTGCGCAGACGCTGGTCGACCGAAGGGGGCAGGATGCTTGCCATGTCGGCCGAGACGTGACCCGGGATGTATGATGTGCGCGGAAGGGTCGACGAAACACGATGCTCAAGGTAATCGACCAGACGCTGCGCCGGAGCGCGCTGGCTGGCATCGTCATTGGCCGCAAAGGCGGCCCTCTCGGCGTGGGCCTGAAACTCCAG
>DNLG01000098.1:2306-5318 GCA_003488525.1 Bacteroidota bacterium
GGGCTATCCCGACGTGACATTGACATGCCGTTGACGACGATCTCACCCGGCGATGTAGCGGCCGGCACGATAAGTCCACCAGGACACATGCAGAACGAGAACACGCCGCGTCCGTCGGCCTGGCACACCAGCGAATACGATGATGCCGGCAGATGTGGATCGCGCGGCGACTGGTGATATCGGATCTCATCGATCAGCGCCTGCGGATGCTCGATCCGAACGCCCAGCGCAAAAGGCTTGGCCTCCATGTGTACGCTTCGACGCGCGCACATCGCAAACACGTCGCGCGCGCTGTGTCCGGTGGCCAGGATCACGGCATCGCCCATGTATTCCGCGCCGTCGGCGGTGACCACGCCCCGGATCACGCGATCGGCGCCCACGGTAGTGATCACCAGATCGGTCACGTGCGCACCAAAGTGCACCTGTCCGCCATGCTGCTCGATGGTCATCCGAATATTCTGTACCACCTGCCAGAGCTTGTTCGAGCCGATATGCGGGTGGGCATCGACGAGGATCTCACTCGTAGCCCCGTGCTCAACAAGCAGTTGCAGGACGGTTTCGATGCTGCCCCGTTTGTGCGAACGCGTGTAGAGCTTTCCATCGGAATACGTCCCGGCGCCCCCTTCACCAAAGCAGTAGTTCGAATGCGGGTTCACCACTGCGTCCTGCTGAATAGCCCTCAGGTCGCGACGTCGAGCCCGCACGTCCTTTCCCCGGTCGAGCACCACCGGCGTGATGCCATGCATGAGAAGCTCGAGGGCGGCAAAGTACCCGGCCGGCCCCGCCCCGATGATGATGACGCGTTTGCCAGGATCGGCCTCAAGCAGCCGGTCACTGATACGGCGCTCGGCAGGGGGCTCCTGTCCGACAAACACCTCGGCAACGATGCGCACCAGCGGACTGCGAGAGCGGGCATCGATCGAGCGACGGATCACCCGCACCGTAGCCTCAGCCCCCTCCGGCAGGGCGGCATGCATCATCGCCGCTTGGCGGACGGCGGCCGGATCGGCGGCCTGCGTGGGGGTCAAAACCATGTCAATTCGCTGCATCACGGGCCAAAGTTACGGCCGTATCTTGGAGCAATGGACCTTTACGAGCGCATCTACGATATCGTTCGGTCAATTCCTGCCGGCTCGGTTACCACCTACGGACACATCGCTGCGGCCGTCGGCACACGTGGCGGCGCGCGCCTCGTGGGATGGGCCCTGAACGCCGTGGCCCTTTCAGACCGGCTGGACATCCCCTGTCACCGCGTCGTAAACCGCCTCGGCGAGCTCTCCGGGCGGATGCACTTCGAGACACCGTTTGTCATGCGCGAGCGGCTCGAGGCCGAAAACGTCACGTTTGTCGGCGAAACGGTCGACATGTCACGTCACCTCTGGGTACCACCGATGCCCGACTGACCGTATCTTTGCGGTCCTTTCCACTATCCCCCGAACAACCGCATGCGCATCGCAGCAGCCGTTTGCCTTTCTTTGTGTCTTGTTGTCGGACTCGCCCTTACGGGTTGTGATTCCGACGGTGTGAAATTGACAACAGCCAAGGACTCCACCAGTTACGCCATGGGCGCACAGGTCGGCAAGTCCATCAATGAGGCCAAATTCGATGTCGACCCTGAGATCATCGCAAAGGCCGTCGTCGAAGCGATGAACGGCTCGTCGGCCATGCCCGATTCGGTGATCGCTCAACTGATGTTCAAGCTTCAGGATCAGCGTCGTGGTCAGCAGATGGTCGAAGACAAGGCAAAGGCCCAGGGCGCGATCAAGGCGGGCAAGGACTTCCTTGAGGCCAACAAGTCCAAGCCTGGTGTGATCACCACGGCAAGCGGACTTCAATACAAGGTCGTCAAGGCCGGCACGGGCGCAAAGCCACAGGCCACATCGACCGTGCGCATCCATTACGTGGGCACGCTGATCGACGGAACGGAATTCGACAACAGCATCAAGCGCGGCCAGCCCGCCGAATTCCCCGTAAGCGGCGTGATCCCGGGATTTGCCGAGGCCCTTTCGCTGATGAGCGTTGGTGCAAAGCACACCGTTTACATTCCTCACGAACTGGCCTACGGCGTTCAGCAGGCCGGAGCGATCCCACCGGGTTCGGTCCTGGTGTTCGAGATCGAGATGCTGGGCATCAAGTAACGCCCCCTGATCAACGGCAGACATACCACTCAAGCTTCCCCCACACTTTCCCACTCATCGTATGAACACACGCATCTTTCTAACGATTGCCATCGCAGCGTTGATGGCAGGTACCGTCGGCGCGACGGCACAGAAGAATGGCAAGAAGGCCCAGACCACGACCAATGAGATCACCTTTACGAACGCGGACCCCAAGACCATGAACTCAGCATTCGATTCGACGAGCTACGCCATCGGCCTGCAGATGGGCAAGTCCCTCTCCGAGCAAGGCATCAACTTCAACGTTGAAGACCTCATGGCCGGAGTGCGCGACTTCAAGGCAGGTACTCCGAAGTTCACGCAGGAGCAGATCCAGCAGGTGCTGATGGCTCTTCAGGAGCAGAACATGAAGCGCATGCAGGAAGAGCAAAGCAAGCGCGGCATTGAAAACGGCAAGAAGGGCGAGGCATTTCTTGAGGAAAACAAGAAGGACCCAGCTGTCAAGGTCACGGCCTCAGGTCTGCAGTACAAGGTCATCACCGAAGGCAAGGGCAACAAGCCAACCAAGGCCAACACGGTCAAGGTCCACTACACCGGCAAGCTCATCGACGGCACAGTCTTCGACAGCTCGGTCGAGCGCGGTGAGCCGATCGAGTTTCCTCTCGCCAACGTCATTGCCGGATGGACCGAAGGCGTTCAGCTGATGCCCGTCGGCTCAAAGTACGTCCTCTACATCCCATCAAGTCTGGCCTACGGACCGAATGGTGCCGGCCAGACGATCGGACCAAATGAAACACTGATCTTCGAAGTCGAACTCATCGACATCACGAAGTAAGTCCTCACAACGACCATCCTCAAAGCGTCGATGCGCCCCACGCGTATCGACGCTTTTTTT
>DNLG01000098.1:5668-6581 GCA_003488525.1 Bacteroidota bacterium
GTGCTGACCGAGTTCGGCATCACGTTCGCCTATCACCGCATGGTGGTGCACAAGGCCTTTGAGGCCCACCCCGTCATCAAGGCCATCACGCTGGCCTTGGGATCCATGGCCTTCCAGGGTCCGGTACTGCACTGGGCCAGCGTGCACACCAAGCACCATGCGCATAGCGACCAAGAAGGAGATCCGCATTCGCCCACGATCGGTGGGTTCATCCATGCCCACTTCGAGTGGCTGCTGGAGATGAACAGTGCGAGTCTCAACGAGGTGGTCGACAAGTGGGGCGGACGCTACAAGAAGGACCGCATGATCATGTGGTTCTCGGATACGTTCCTGTTCTGGGCTGTGCTGAGTCTGATCATTCCGGCAGTGCTTGGATATATGGCAGGGGGCTGGCACGGCGCATGGACGGGCTTCCTCTGGGGCGGCCTGGTGCGCATCTTCATCTCGTCGCACGTCACCTGGAGCGTGAACTCCGTGTGCCACTTCTTCGGTGCGCGCACCTACACCACAACGGACAAGAGCCGCAACAATCCGGTGGTCGGCCTGCTTGCCCTGGGCGAAGGCTGGCACAACAACCACCACGCCTTCCCGGCCTCGGCCTTTCATGGTCTTGCCTGGTGGCAGCTTGATGTAACTGGACTTTCCATTGCCCTGCTGGAGAAGCTCGGACTGGTCAAGAAGGTGACCCGCATTCCTGAGACGCTCATGACCAAGCGCCGCATCGACAGTCAGTCAGCGGCCCTGAACGTGCAGGAGCTGGCCCTCACGGAAGAACCGGTACTCGAAGACGCGTGACACTTTTCTCGGCCTCACAGCTTTCGAAGTCATACTTCGAAAAGACTCTCTTCGAAAACGTCTCCTTCGGCATGCAGGCCGGAGAGCGCGTGGGCATCATCGGTCGCAACGGTGCCGG
>DNLG01000098.1:6877-7549 GCA_003488525.1 Bacteroidota bacterium
CGTCAGACCCTTGGCAAACTCGGCATCCATGAGCCCCTTCGCAGCGTACATGCCATGTCGGGCGGACAGCGCAAACGCGTAGCCATTGCCCGCGCGCTCATCGCCGACCCGGACCTCTTGATCCTGGACGAGCCCACGAACCACCTCGACGCAGCCAGCGTGCAGTGGCTGCAGGACACGTTGCAGAACTCCTCGCGGGCGCTCTTGCTGGTGACGCACGATCGATACTTCCTCGACGCGGTCTGCAACCGCATTGTGGAGATCGACGAACACCGGCTGTTCTCCTACGAAGGCTCCTACGAAAAGTACCTCGAGCGCAAAGAGTCGATGATCGCCGTGGCCGATGCCACCGCCGCCCACCAGCGCAACAAACTCCGCACGGAGCTGGCCTGGCTGCAGAAAGGGGCCAAGGCACGTCGCACAAAGCAGCAGAGCCGCATCGACTGGATCGAGCGCATGCAGCAGGATCAGCGCACCGAGAGCACGGAGTTTCGCGATATCGATATCGAGATCGGCGGCAAGTTTCTTGGCGGCAAGATCATTGACGCCGTAAATGTGTCGCTGGAGAAACTCGTAACGGACTTTACGTATCGGGCTGCGCCCCTTGACAGGATCGGCATTATCGGTCCGAACGGGGCTGGCAAGACCTCCCTTCTTACCATGCTCGCCGGA
>DNLG01000098.1:7692-8794 GCA_003488525.1 Bacteroidota bacterium
CCAACGGCTGGCCACGTCAGCCTCGGCGAAACCGTCAACCTCGGATTCTTCGAGCAGGAGATCCGCGACCTCAAGGACAACGAGACGGTGCTGGCCAACGTGCGCGATGTGGCCGAGTACATCGACGTGGGCGTTGGACGCGAGCGCTACATCTCGGCTCGCGAACTCTGCGACCGCTTCGGGTTTTCGCCCAAGCAGCAGCATGCGTTTGTGCACACGCTCTCAGGGGGCGAGCGCCGACGTCTTGGCCTTCTGCGCATTCTGATGTCAAACCCCAATGTGCTCTTCCTGGACGAGCCCACCAACGACTTCGACCTCGTCACCCTTGGCGCACTCGAGGAGTATCTGGGCAACTTCAAGGGCGTGCTGCTGATCGTCTCGCACGACCGGGCGTTTCTCGACGCCACGGTTACTACCATCTGGGCCTTTGAAGAGGGTGGACGCATCAAGGAGTATCCGGGCAACTATTCGGCCTATCTCGAGAAGATCGAATCACGTCCGAAGAAGCAGCAGGAGGAACGTCCGGCCGACCAAGCCGCATCAGCCCCTTCCGCAAAGAAGAAGCTCTCCTACAAGGAGCAGCGCGAGCTTCAGTCGCTCGAAACTCAGATCCCCGATGTGGAGAAGCGCATTGCCGAGATCGAAGCCCAAATGAGCTCTGGCGAGGGTTCCTACGCCGACCATACCGAATGGGCACGCCAGCACGCCGAGCTCACCACGAAGATGGACCAGCTCACTCTGCGCTGGCTGGAACTGAGTGAGATGGCCGGTTGAAGGCCAACCATACCCCGCCGATTTCCGATATTTGTAGCCCTGTTTAACAGGCCTTCATCATCGAAAATCATCTATCACAACCTGAATCACGGTATCATTCCATGGCCACACAAGACATCTCAATGATCGAGCGCCTCTATGCGGCGCTTCCCGCAAAGGTCGAAGCAGCAAGGGGCTTGCTGAATCGCCCCCTGACACTTGCCGAAAAGGTGCTCTACGCCCACATGGCAGAGCTTCCGTCTGCCCCGCACCAGCGCGGCAAGGCGTATGTGGACTTCAACCCCGACCGCGTGGCCATGCAGGACGCAACGGCACAGATGGCGCTCTT
>DNLG01000031.1 GCA_003488525.1 Bacteroidota bacterium
GGTACAGCAAGCACCAAATGCTCCTACATGGTCGATCTGCGGGAAGCAGATGTACTATCGTACATCCTCCAGAGGTCCGTTCTGGGGCTGTTCCGGGTTCCCGGAGTGTAGAAACACGAGAAACATCGAAGCCGGCAGTCAGGATAGCAGCGCATGATCCCGTCCGTGCCTGCGGCGTATCTTCGTACCGATGTATCTGATCCTTTTCCTGCTTTCAACAGTGCTGGCCTGTGCGCAGAACCAGGACTTTGTGATCTCCCGCACGGAGCGTCATTCAAACCTGCTGCGATTAACGCAGCGTAGCGACGGGTTCTCATTCCACGATGCATACCTGGTGCGCGTGCGGAGTGTGAAGGGGCGTGTGGACAGTGCCGTAACGCCGGTGGTAGAGATACAGGGAGGTGCGAAGTGGGTGGAAGTGCTGGGCCGCACGCCCGACAGTGCCGGCATCGTGCTGTCGCTGACAGACGCTGCCCAGCGTGGGGTGAAGAAGTTTCCGCGGACGATCCATGCGGTGCTGACCGATGACGGTGCCGACGGGTACCATCTGCGTTATGTGGACGATGGTCTGTGGGCCTCGACACGTGATGTGGTACAGGGGGCTCGCATGGTCCACAAGGGGGAGACAAAGCTTCCCATTTCCGACCTTGAGCCGATCGATCTGAAGTCCAATCCGTTCCGCCAGCTGCTCTCGACCGGAGCATATACCATGGCGAAGATCGACCGCATCGAACCCATGTGGCTACTCAGCGAAGAATCCTCGGGAGCTCGCGCCGTTCTTAACTACGGGTATGATGAAGACGGCCAGTCTGTCGTGCAGATCGTGCGGCTGTGGTACTTCCCACTCAAGCGCCTTGTGTATTGTCGTGGAGCCATCGTCAGCGTTGTCCCGGAGCGCAACATGCCTCCCGCAATCGGAGTCTTCGATGAGTCACAGGATTCCTCACGCTTTGCCCGTGTAACTGTGTACGGGTGGCAGCCACCAGATGCCGATACTCTTGTCGACGGACGGTACGCCGTTCGGACAATGAACGTGATGTCGTCATGCGTTATCCCGCCAAAGACGTGGCTTCCGTTTCCGCTCCTTGCCAGCGTGACCCGACAACTACGACTGGGCTTTGCACCCGGTCAGGAAGGCTGTTCGGCATTGGGCCCACGCTCGTCGGGATGGCCTTTTGAAGTGCCATTGGCCGAGGGGACAACGTGTCATATTGTGGCGTCGGCTCTTGATGCTTCCCAAGCCCCCTGGTACTTCGTCAGCCTGCGACAAAAGGGTGATGCGGCAATGCGGCGCACCTTCGGCGACTATACTGCGGGCGATGAAGAAGTGGTCACCTCGGGCTGGCTTCCCGCGAACGCACTAACTGTGACGGGTGTTCCGAGCGTGGTGTCAAGGTGATGTAGCGGCCTTAGCCGACGCGACGCATCCGCGCCATGAAGAGTCCGTCCGTGCCGTGATGGAGCGGATCAAGCTGCAGCATTGATTGCTCTGTGCTCAAGCCGGGAACGTTGATCCCATGCTGTGCAAAGCACGGAGCAAGGGGCTCACCGGTAAACTCGGGATGGTCGGCAAGGAATCCCTGCACAACGCGCTCGTTCTCCTCCGGCATAATGCTGCACGTGCCATAGACCAGCACGCCGCCATCGGCAACGCGCGGGGCGTACTCTTCGAGAACCTGACGCTGCTTGCGGGCATGACGCGTTAGCGTGTCCTGCGTGATGCGCCACTTTACCATGGGCATGCGCCGTACGGTTCCCATTCCGCTGCAGGGGGCATCAACAAGAACGATGTCGAACTGTCGGTCATCGCGTTGCTTTACTCCGGACGCAGCGCGCTGCTCCACACTGATACACCGCACACCGGCGCGGTTGGCCCGTGGTCCGATCTCTTTCAGTCTGTTCCACTCGATATCGTTGGCTACGATCTGCCCCTTAGCCATTTGCAGGTCGGCCAGGTGCAGAGCTTTGCCCCCAGCTCCGGCACAGGCATCAAGGATCCTGTCGTGCTCGCGCGGAGCACAGGCATAGCCGATGAGCTGACTGCCTTCGTCCTGGACCTCCACGATTCCGCCCTTGTAGAGCGGATGCTGCAGCAGATTGACACGCTGATTGATGATGATGGCTGCCGGTGATAGGGGGCTTGCAACAGCTTCGATGTTGTCGGTGTGCAGATGCTTCAGCGCACGCTCGCGCGAAACACGGCGTAGGTTCACGCGTAGCACAAGCGGTGCGGCCGACGTCATGCTCTGCCACACATCGGCGGCATCGTTCCAGCGCGTGCGTGTGGATGCCAGAAGCCAGTCCTGCGTGCATACGCGCACATGCTCCGGCAGCTGGTGCGTCCACGGGCCAAGACCATCAAGCCCCTTTTCCATCAGCGCATGTCCGGCGTGCACAACGTCGGCCAACCCCTCGTGCTTGGCAATGGCCTCGCACAGCGATAGCGTGCGCAGTGTGTGAAACACCAGACCGCTGATGAAACGCCGGTCGCTGGCACCGATGTACTTCTTCGAGCGGAAGTATTCCGAGGCGATCACATCGCTCGGCTGCGAGCTCTTGCGGATGATACGGACGAGCTCAGCGCTGTGGCCGAGAAGGGATTCTACCTGCATTGGATGACGATCTTTCCGAACTGTTCGCCGGCGCGCATGCGCTCAAAGGCTTCCTGCGCCGCGTCGAGCGTGTGCACGGAGTCGACCACCGGAACAATGCGATGTGAAGTAACGAAGGTTAGCATATCGGCAAAGTCCTGCTGCGAGCCCATCGTGGAGCCGACAAGCGTGATCTGCTTCCAGAAGATGCGGTGGATGTTCAGATTCGGCACCATGCCGCGCGAGGCGCCATACACCGCGATGCGTCCGCCCGGACGCACGATGTTGGTGTAGTCGTTGATGTACTCGCCGCCTACGGAGTCCACGACAAGATCCACCGGACCATGCTCGGAGGCCTGCTTCGTCCACCCGTCAGATCGCACATTCACCGTAGCGTGTGCGCCGAGCTCTGCGGCACGCGCCAGCTTTGCATCTGAGGTGCTGCTGACGATCACCCGCGCTCCGGCGGCCAGGGCAAGCTGCATGGCCATCAGGGCCACACCGCCGCCGATGCCCGTGATAAGCACCGTCTCACCGGCCTGCAAAGCCCCCTGAACCATAAGCGCCCGCCACGCCGTCACCCCGGCCAGCGGCAATGCTGCGGCCTGTTCCTCGGTCAGGTGGGATGGGGCTTCATGCACGTACCGCGCATCAATGCAGATCTCCTCGGCCAGTGTTCCCTGTGTGGGCATGCCTAGCACGGTAAAGTGCTGACCCTGAGCGCGAGGGTTGTCTCCCCAGTCGAGCGACGGATCGATCACCACCCGCTTGCCCGCCAGGTGCGCATGCTCAGGCGCCTGCAGGGCCTCTCCGCATCCGTCCGAGCCAAGGATGGCCGGCAGAACGATCTTCGCATACTTGCCCTCGGTGATGTAGACATCGCGGTGATTCAGCGCCGCCGCACGTAGACGAATCCGTACGTCATTGTCAGCGCATTCCGGCGCATCCACATCTTGTACCGACATTCCGTCGGCGTTAAGGACTAGTGCTCGCATGTGCGAAGCTAAAAAGGATTCTTCACCTTCAATTGCTTCATGATCACCTGACCATGCTGGAGGTCTTCGGTGTAGAGCTTGCGGCAGCCGGCAATGAGTGCTGACGCAACGATCAGCGAATCATAAATGCTGAAGTGATAGCGAAGCATCAGCGACAGCGCAAGGTCGTGGTGATCTGGCGTGATCGACTCAACAGTACAGATGCGTCGCACGGCATGGCAGAGCTCGAGAACTTCCGGAAGGGGCATGCGAAGTTTACGGGTGGCTACCGACACAACTTCGTTGAGTACCTGAACACTGATCGTCGGCTGTTGCTTGAGTAGCCGTTCGACGGTTGAGGCCTTTCCGGGATCATCCGACAGCAGGTAGAGTAGAACGTTCGTATCAACAAACGTCTTAGCGCTCATGAGCCCCCTCGCGGTCAAATCGAAAGTCCTTTGGAAGCCTTCCGCGGAAGCGCCGAATCCGCTCAAGCAGAACAGAGGGGTCGTCGTACCGATGCACGATGAATGACTCCGTATCGCTGCGCACGAGCTCGATCTCGTCGCCCTCACGAAGGTTCATCTCCTCCACCATGCTCGCAGGGAGGCGTACGGCAAGACTGTTGCCCCATTTCGATACACGCATGTTGA
>DNLG01000148.1:0-10883 GCA_003488525.1 Bacteroidota bacterium
CACCCCACACCTAACACCTCAAACCTGAATGAACAACTTCATCGACAACACCTGGCTCCCTTCTGAAACCGGACGTACGTTCGACAACGTGAACCCGGCCGACATCAATGACGTGATCGGTGCGTTCCCGCTTTCGTCGGCTTTGGACGTCAATGCCGCCGTTTCTGCAGCAGCACGGGCATTTGCTGAATGGCGCTTAGTACCAGCACCGAAGAGAGGTGACATTCTTCGTCGTGCCGGTGACATTTTCACGCGTCGAAAAGACGAGCTCGCCGAGGTCATGACAAGGGAAATGGGCAAGACGATCACCGAGACCAAGGGTGACATTCAGGAAGCTATCGACACGGCCTACTACGCAGCGACCGAAACGCGTCGACTGTTCGGATACACCGCCCCGTCGGAAATGTCCAACAAGATGAACATGTCCTTCCGCATGCCGATCGGCGTCTGCGGCATCATTACGGCCTGGAACTTCCCTATTGCCGTTCCTTCCTGGAAGATCCTGCCGGCCCTTGCCGCTGGTAACACGGTGGTCTTCAAGCCGAGTGATGATTCGCCCCATAGCGCTAATATCTTCGCCGAGATCCTTCTTGAGGCGGGCCTTCCGGCGGGTGTTTTCAACGTCATTCATGGCGACGCCGAGGCTGGCTCGGCAATCGTTGAACATCCGGACGTGCGCGTTGTGGGCTTCACAGGCTCGACACACACCGGCAAGGCTATTGCCGCACGCTGCGGCCAGCTCAACAAAAAGGTCTCCCTTGAGATGGGCGGCAAGAACGCACAGATCGTGATGGACGATGCCGACATGGACCTGGCCATCGACGGTGTGCTGTGGGGAGCCTTCGGCACCACGGGGCAGCGCTGCACGGCCACAAGCCGACTGATCCTTCACGAGGCGATTCATGACGAGTTCGTGCGACGGCTGACCGAAGCGGCTACCAAGATCGTGCTTGGCGACGGTCGTAAACCCGGCTCACAGGTCGGTCCGGTCATCAATGAACGCCAGCGCGAGAAGATTCTCTCCTACATCGAGATCGGACGTCAGGAAGCACGCTGCGTACTCGGAGGTGAACGAGACATGGACGGAGACAAGGCGCGTGGACACTTTATCAAGCCGACCATCTTCGTCGACGTAAAGCCCCATCACAGGATCTTCCAGGAAGAGATATTCGGACCTGTGCTCAGCGTTACCAAGGTCTCTTCCTATCAGGAGGCTATCGCCGTTGCGAACGACTGCCAGTACGGCCTCTCGTCGAGCATCTATACGCGCGACGTCAGCCGGGCCTTTGCGGCCATCCGCGACATCGAAGCCGGTATCACGTATATCAATGCACCAACGATCGGTGCCGAGGCCCATATGCCATTTGGTGGCATCAAGGGTACGGGCAATGGTCATCGTGAAGGGGGCTGGACGGTGTTCGACATCTTCACGGAGTGGAAGACCGTGTACGTGGACTATTCCGGGCACTTACAGCGCGCGCAGATCGACAATTACTGATCGGCGCTACTGCCGCTGTCCGGCGATGACGGCAATACCCGACAATACGAGCATCATGCCGAGAATGATGTGCCAGGAAGGTTTTTCCGTGCTCAGAAGAAGTCCAACGACCACTGTCAGCAGGAAGGTCGTTGCGGTATTCATCGGAATGAAAACGCTGGCCTTAACGAACGTCAGCATGTACGACATCACGGCAAATGCACCGAAGAGGAGCATCGCTCCGGCGATCCCCCGAAGGCTCATCATCGACATCACCAGTTCTGTCACATTCTGTCCGCGACCCTCAAGAACGTGATGTAGCAGGGTGATTCCACCGACGCTCAGGGCCGACTGAACAAAGCTCAGGATGACGGTCTTGATCATGGGGCTACGGGGGCAACGCGCTGACGCTGCAACGCCTCGAAGTACTGGCGGATGATGTTCTCGTAATCGGCCGTGTATCCCTGACGAAGCTGCTCAACCGCGGACTTGGACGAAAGCCTCTGACGAAGGAACTCGAGTTCGGCCGGTGAGCGGCGGTCCATATCCTTGCCCGACATTGATTCGCGATTCTTCTCATAATCGCGCTCGTTCATTGACCTTGACGCATCGAGAAGACGCGACAGAATCCGCTCCTGACGAAGCCGGGTCTCGGGTGTGATCGATCCGGTCTGCATGTCTGACATGACCTCTTCCATGTCTTTGGCGATACGATTCAGGTCTCCAAGCGGCTGGCGTTCGCCTTGCGCCTTGCGGCTATCACGATCCACTTCCTGCAGCGCTTTCAGAGCCCGACCCTGCTGGGCTGCAAGTCGACCCATTTCGGCACGCTGCTGCTCGGACATCTGCTGACCGCCCTGTCCCATGCGGTTCATTCCATCGTTGATCGACTGCTGCTGGTCGGCCAGCTGTTGCAGGCGCTGGAACGGGCTCTTTCCGCGTCCCATCCCCTCTCCGGGCATCTGTCCGTTACCTCCCTGGCCTGCTCCGTCGCCCTGCATCATCTGCGACAGCGCACTGCCCATTTTCGATGCTGCACCGTTCATCGCGCGCATGGCATTTGCCTGCTGCTGCATTGATTGCATGCCGTTGCGGTCGGCCATTGAGCGCATTGCATCTTTCATCGCCTCGAGAGCATCACCCATATCCTGAGCCATCTCAGGCGTCACCGACATGGATTTCTGACCGAGCTGCATCATGTTGTTGGCGATGTTCTGCATCGACTCCTGCAGACGCTGCTGCTGCTGCGCTAGCTGCGACATCTGCGAGGAGTTCGGGTCGAGCCCCTTCATCTGCTCACGGAGATTCTCCTGCTGCTTCGACAGCTGCAGAAGATCTTCCGTGTTCTTTTGCATCTGGCGCATGGCCTCGCGCTGACTGTTGCGGCGCATCTCACGCTTCATGTTCTTCATCTGCTGCGCAAACCGCTGCAAGTTCTCCGACGCCTGTCTTTGCTGCTTGGAGGCTTCCTCATGCTGCCCCTGCTCCATCTGATCCTGCGCCTTCTGCATCTGCTGTTGCGTCTGCTGTGGATCGAGATCCTTCTGGGCCTGCTGCATCTTTTCCTGAGGCATATCCTGCCCGACCTCTTTCATGAGCTGTTCGAGTTCGCGGGACTCCTGTGCAAGCTTCTGCAGTTCCTCTTCAAGCCGCTGCTGTTCCTGAGCAAGCTTCTGATTTTCGGCCTTGTTGTTCGGATTTGTCTGCTCTGCCCGCTGACGCAGTTCGTCCTGCTTGCGGGCGAGTTCTTCGGCTCTCTTGGCTAACTCGTCGGTCTTCTGCTCAGCCTGCATACGCTTGAGTAGCGAGAGCTGTCGCTCAAGATTCTTGCGGAATTCCTCTTCGTTGAACTTGAAGTTCTTCATCATCTGCTGAAGTTCTTCGGGGGATACCTGCTCCATGGCCTTGCGCATCTGCTCTTGCATGCGGGCAAGCTCGGGTGACTTCACCTCCTGCATGAGCTTCTGCAGCTCCTGGTACTTCTTGAGCGTCTCCTCAGAGATAGCCTTGTTGTCTTGCAACTTCTCGGTCATCTGCTGCAAACGTTCGGCCATCTTGTCCATGCGCTTTTCTAGATCCTGCTGACGCTTGACAAGGTCTTCTGCTTTCTTCTTGTCGGACCACGTTGCCTCAAGCTGCTGCTTCGACTGCTGCTTCTGGAGCTCGCGCTGCAGCTGGTCGGCTTCCTTTCTGATCTCATCAGCTTCTTTGACGATGTTCTTTACCTCTTTGCGAATCTCACTCTGCTCGCGATCAGTTTCGGCGAATACTTCATCGAGCGATGGCATCCGCACCGAGAGCGTCGAGGTCTTGGCCGTCTTCGGTCCGCCGACAATGTCGTTATCTGCAACCTCAAGGTAAAACTCGTACTGATCTTCCGGTGTGATATCGACCTTGGCAAGGTCCCAGACATATCGCACGTCAAGGGCAGTGACGCCTTGAGGTAGAGCGATGTCGACAAAGCGGAACTTCTTTTCTGCCTCCGCGTATCGTGAAGCCGTTAGCCGATAGTGCAGACGCAAAGCGGAAAAACCAAAGTCATCACTGATCGCAACCTCAACCGGCAACTCCGCGGTCTGCCGCAGCTCGACGTTTTCACGGGGCGAATTCAAAGCGATCATCGGATACGAATCCGACAGCGAAACGATTCCCGCTCGGAGCGGGTCGAGATTTGTTGTGCCGTCCTGATCGACCAGGTGAATGCTATACGTTCCGCTGCGTCTGACCTGGAACGAGCCGCTGGCGCCGGGTCCACTTACCTTTAACTCGACGATCGTGGAGTCCGACGACGTCGAGTCGGCACCGTTTCCGCGCAGGACGATATAAGCGCGTCGCAGAGTTTTGTTACTCTCAACGGCAACTCTCACGATCGATCCCTGCAGTGTCGTCACATCGGCGTTTGTCGCGTCAATACGTGCCGACGGAAGTCGCGTGTATGAAGGGGGCGTGACTGTCCCGCTCAGAGCCCTTATCAGCGGCCGATCGATCACAAGGATGCGAGCCGTATCGCTCACGACGCGCGTATCGATCCACGGACTCTCGGCAAAGAACTCCACGGTCTGCGTCAGTCCGGATAGCTGGTAGGAGTACACGCTGCCCGAATCCCGCCGGAGCGTGTGTTGCGTGAACGTGCCGGAAGTCTTTTCCCTCAGATTCAGGGTCACGGTCTCGGGTGGCACGCCGCTGGCGGTGATCACGATCGCCGACGATGCACCGCGCATGACGTTATCGTGGAGCCCCTTGACTGAAAGCCGGAAAGGGGCAGGCGGCACGTATGACGTCGAGTAGCTCGTTATTCTCTGCCAGGCGGAGCCGAGCGTGGAAGGTGCAAGCCAGAGACCTGTGAAAAAGATGCCTGAGGTAAGCAGCCCGAACAATAGAGCCGTGCGGACGGGCCTGCGGTCAATGATCACCGAGAAATCAAGATTCTGCGACTGTTCAGCTGTTGTGCGAAACGCCGCATCGGTAAGCTCGCCGCCGGTTTCGTTTGGACGCGTCAGCTGCAGGACGTTACAGAGGGCATCGGCCAACTCCGGAAAGGCCGTTCCAACGCGCAGAGCCGTTTCCTCCGGTTGCGCCGACGGCAATAGTCCGATCAGACGCAGCAGGGATGGCCCAAGCAGTGCCATGCCCGACAGCGAGGAGCCAATGACAAGACTCCACCAGAAAATCGTACGTACCGCGATGCCCGCATGAAGCCAGGTCTCCAGGAGCGTCAAGAGCAGTGCCAGCGCACTGCCAACGGCAACCGTGATTCCGACGCCGCGCAGCAGCGCGAAGAGCTGTTCGGTACGAACAACACCGCGAAGACGGCCAACAATGTGCTGACGCTGATTCATTGGGTCACGGAGTTATCGAGTGAGCGCATAGACAATGATGTTTGTTCCCAGTTTGAGAGCCGTTTCGCGTCTCTCCGGCGGATCGTTGTGCACCTCCGGGTCGGCCCATCCATCGCTGGGATTGGTCTCGTAGGTGTAGAACACGCAAACTCGCTCGTCATGAAACAGGGCAAGTCCTTCCGGGATTTTGTTGTCGTGCTCGTGGATCTTGGGAAGCCCCTTGGGAAAGTCAAAGTGACAGTGGTAGATCGGGTGCGAAAAAGGGAGCTCCCGAAGTTGCTTGTCGGGGAATACCCGCTGCAGTTCGCGCCTGATCGACTGATCCATCCCATAGTCATCGTCGATATACAGAAAGCCACCGTTGGTCAGATACGAGCGCAGGTTGCGGATCTCGGCATCGGTAAGACTAACCGTGCCATGTCCGGTCATGAACAAAACAGGGTACAGAAATAGATTGTCCGTTCCGAGGTCGACGTATTCATACACGGGTTCGACGACGATCGAGGTGTGCGCACGAACGTATCGAAGGAGGTTGATCTCGGCGCTCGGGTCGTTGTACCAGTCTCCCCCACCGGAATACTTCACACGACCGATCTTAACGGCCGATCCGACGTTCGTGCCCGGTTGGGCCTGCACTCCAGTGGCGAGCGCGACCAGAAGCATGATGGATGCTAGGAATGCTGGAATCGGCACACCACAACCTTCTTTTGATCCTCTAAAAACGATGGTGCGCCGAACATGTCTATGGCGATCGCTTCGATGTGGGCCTCGGGAAACATCTCCCGTGCCTCGGCGATCTCTTCGTCCAGGTCGCCCCCTTTGAGAAAGGCACATACAGCGTTGGGTTTCAGTAGTGGACGTATCCATTCGAGCAGTGTGGCCGTTCGGGCCACTGCGCGAGACACTACAACGTCGAACGCTCCGATATAGTGGGGCTCATCGGCTAGATCCTCGACACGCGTAACGATGGCCTTGATGTCCTTCAGCCCCGTATGCTGGGCGAACATCGCCGTCATGGTGACCTTCTTGCGGATCGAGTCGGCCATCAGCATCTTGACGTCAGGACGTGCCACCTTGATCGGAATACCCGGCAAGCCCCCACCTGTGCCAACGTCCAGCACGCGCGCCTTCTGACGGATTGGCACGTACTTGAGGATGCAAAGTGAATGCAGGATGTGGCGTTCCCAGACGTTCATCTCATCACGACGAGAGATCATGTTGACCTTGGCGTTCCAGTAGATCAGCTCATCGTGGTATCTCTGAAGCGTATCAACCTGCGGCTTATCAAGAACGATGTCATTGGCCGAGCACGTCGTCCAGAAATCCAGTGGAGTCATGGACATGGGCTAACGGTAAGGTTGGTGTTACGGAGGTCGTAGTTTCGCACGGTATGCATGTTCCCTTCTTCAGCGTCGTGATCTGCACCTACCAGCGCGGACATCTTCTTGACCGGGCGATCAGATCGCTGATCGCCCAGGCTGATGCCGACTGGGAGGCGGTGGTGATCGACGATGGTTCCACCGACGACACCGCGCAGGTGGTGCAAAAATACATCGACGCGGGCCAGCCGATCAGGTATTTCCGCCATGTCCACTGTGGGGTGGCACGAAGCCGCAATGCGGGTATTCTCGCCGGCAAGGGACTGTTTGTGACCTTTCTCGACAGCGATGATGAGTATTCTCCCGAGCACCTTTCAAGCAGGCACGCAATGCTTATCAGTAATCAGGAGGTCCGACTTCTGCACGGAGGCATAGAGGTCGTTGGTGGAGACGCGCTCGTTCGGGACCGTCACGATCCGACGCAGCTGATACATCTGGACGACTGCGTCATCGGCGGAACGTTTGTCATTCGACGTGATGTCTTCGACCAGATCGGACTGTTTTCCGAGGTTGACTATGGTGATGATGCTGAGTTCTTTGAGCGTGCTGCCGCTGCCGACATCAGCATTGCCCGAACCGATCATCCGACCTACCGGTACTACCGTGATACCCCAGATGCACTGACGAGGACCCATGGCACGACGTGAATCACAGTCGGCCAAATCACAACGGCTCGGCATCATCCTGGATAGACTCGCTGTGGCCTATCCGGACGCGCGTGTAGGTCTTGATTTTACCTCACCCCTGGAGCTGTTGATCGCCACGATCCTTTCGGCGCAATGCACCGACGAGCGCGTGAATATCGTTACCAAGTCTCTGTTTGCCCGATACCGGCAGCCGGTGGATTATGCCACGGCACCCATCGAGGAACTTGAAGAATCCGTCCGCTCGACGGGGTTTTACAAGAACAAGGCGAAAAACATTCAGCAGTGCTGCCGTCAGCTGATCGATCAGTTCGGCGGCGAGGTTCCGCAGACACTCGAAGAACTGGTCACTCTGGCCGGTGTTGGCCGCAAGACCGCCAACTGCGTGCTCAGCAATTGCTTTGATATTCCCGGTCTTACTGTCGACACTCACGTTACCCGCATCAGCAACCTGCTCGGCTTGGTCTCGACACAGGATGCCGTAAAGATCGAGTTCGCCCTCATGAAGATCCTTACGTCGGATCGATGGAATGAGTTCGATCGGCTTGTTATCACGCACGGCCGTCGCACCTGTATCGCGCGACGTCCACAGTGTTCTGGGTGCCCGATCAACGACCTCTGTCCATCGGCTCAGGAAAAGCCGTAGGATGCTGTCACGAAATCATTGCAAGATTGCTCATGGTGTTGGTAAAAGGGAGATTCTACCAGTGAACCATCAATCGATATCCGTGACGTCCACCCGGATGCTCACCGGCAGGGGCTTTGTGCGCATGCTGCTCTGCATTGCTCTGGCGACAACCCTCTACGCTGAGGCGTTCGGACAGCCTATCCCGGGCTTCGGCGTGATCGGTGGTGCAACGATCAACATGCCAGATGCTGGCTTTCGACAGCTTGGCTCATTCCCATCATGCTGTCCGGAATTCACCAGCGGCACGGGCACGGGTGGCCAGTTCGGCGGATGGTTGGAACGGCGCATTGCCGACCGCGTATCGATCGTTGGACGGTTAATGCTCTCATGGGATAATGTGTCGTTCACCGACGATGAATCTTCATTCGTGGCAGACCTGCGTGATACCCCTCGCGTAGTACCGGCACTGTTTCGACATCAGCTGCAGTCGTCGCATGCCGCGATCGCTATTGAACCTTTGGTCGCATTTACCCTCTTTGATCGCACGTCCCTGGTGTTTGGGCCGCGCGTAGCATTGGGCGTATCCTCGAGGTTCAGGCAGACCGAAACGCTTGTCGAGCCAGCCGACTTCGGTTCGTTCGTCGGCAGCGGACGTGTCTGGATCGACAACTCAGGCGATATTCCGTCGACACCCGCAGTAGCGGCCTGGCTCACCAGCGGACTCAGAACGACATTCAATCTGCGCTCTGACGAATCGCTGACACTAACGCCGGAGCTGACGTATTCATATGCACTGAATGACGTTTCACAGGGGGCGGACTGGAAGCCCCATGCTCTGCGACTCTCGGTGAGCCTCGGTTGGCATGGTTCTAGCCTGCCGCCGGACACCCTCGTGCCAACGATCCAAGCGCCTGCAATTGCCGTTTCCGAACCAGTAAAGCCCCCTGCGCCCAAGATCAGGCTGAAGGTCTACGGCATCAATGATGACGGCACAGTTATCCCCGATCCTATCATCGAACGACGCGAAACCAAGGTGATCAACCTTCATCCGATGCTCGGACACGTCTACTTCGATGATAACTCCTCGGTGATTCCTGAAAGGTACCTTCGGGGCACTGATCGTGCCATTCGCGACACGCTAACGCTGACGTCCATGGAGGCATTGCACGGTGAGCTGGCCATTATCGCCCTGCGTATGAAAGCGCGTCCTCAGGCTCGCTTGCGTGTCGGAGGAATGACGGCGAACACAGCGACCGATAAGGGCGCAGAGCTTGCCCGCAGCCGCGCCGAAGCCGTTGCTGCTAAACTCAGAGATCTGGGTATCGAATCTGAACGTATCGAGGTGATCACAGGCGACCGGTTATTCACGGCCACCCGCATGTCCGATACTTCGGAGCGAGTGCTGGCCATCGAAGAGAACCGTCGCGTGGAGATCTCATGCTCCGATGAAGTGGTGATGGGGCCGATCTCTCTTGGTTCGATCGACATTTCGGTGTTTCCGAAGCGCATTCGGGTTGCCGACTCGATCGTCTCTTCGAGTCCCTTAACCGTCAGCACCGACCTCCGACTCGACGATACGGTTGTGTCCATCCCACGAGCACGTGATGCTCAGGGGGCTTCTGGCGACGTCGATCTGACATCGATCGTTACCGGGTCGGCATCGCGCAGCCTCAACGTCAAGGTCACAGCAACCGACTCAGCCGGCCAGACAGGCCAGGAAGTGCTATCCATACCGATCCGCCGTCAGGATACTGCAATCAGCAAGACGACGCGCAGCGGCGAACTCCAGGTGGAACGCTATGGCCTGGTACTCTTCGACTTTAACACCGCCAACATCGGTCCGCATCACATGCTGATCATTAACATTATCAAGTCGAGGATAACCCCAACGACAACCGTAGCCGTCTACGGGATGACCGACCGTGCCGGCTCGGACGACTACAACCGTCTGTTGTCACTGAGGCGTGCGCGCGAAGTTGCACGAATGCTGGGCGTAAAGGATGTTGCCGTTGAGGGTCTTGGCGAGGACTCCCCGCAGTTTCCTAACCAGCTTCCTGAGGGCCGAGCAGCCAATCGGACGGTGATCGTCGAACTCCGCTCAAAAGCCCCGTAGATGAAACGATTTGCGGTCGAGGTTGTCTATCTTGCGGGCTTTACATGTGGTGTCTGGGAAGGCACTTGGTTAGGGCTGTACTGGCCAAATAAACAAGGGAGATAGCTGATGATCCGACTGCTCGTTGCTACTATTGCAACCTACATCGTTCTTGTATCTGTAGTGGCTGCCCAGACAACGATGTTCGCTCCGGTGCGGACGAGCGTTGTGCCGGGCGATTCAGTTCGGTGCCGAGTTGCTGCACTGAACAACAACTTCACACCGCTCAGTGGCAATCTCGCGGCATTGACCGTGACGGACAATGGATCCCGACAAACGGTTGTGCAGACGGCTGATGCCGTCAGCGACGGTCGCAACCTGTCGTTGCTGGTTGCTGTTGACCTTTCATCGTCGATGGACGTTGCCCGTCCCTCGACCTCCAATCTTGCACCACTGGCCATCACAAAACAAGCCATAGGACGTGTAGCGGCACTCATGGTTCAGCCCTTTGATGAGCTTGGACTTATGGGGGTCGGTGCTCGATCCGAACTTTTCTACGCATTGTCAGCCGAAAAGTCGGCCTACGCCAATGCTACACAGGCGCTGCAGACTCGTGGGGGATACAATCTTCGTCGAGGCCTGTTCGACACGCCACAAGGGGCTCTGACACACCTTCAGAGTGCTCGCAATTCAAGGGCTCTTCTGCTTTTCACCGACGGAAATGCGCGATTCGACGCGCGATCCGCGCTTTCAATAGCCCGCACCTTCGACATCAGAGTCTACGTCGTCGGCATTGGAACTGAGTTGTCGAGTGACATGCGTGC
>DNLG01000148.1:11098-11502 GCA_003488525.1 Bacteroidota bacterium
GTCGATGCCAAGCAGCTGCGAATGTGGACACTCACATGGCCACTGCCTGAAGGCTGTGATTCGGTTCGAGCGGTGCAGGTTGCAGACAATCGTGTGACACGTCTGACCTCCTACGCGTATCCGCAGCGCCGCACACGCTCACTTGCGGTCAAAAATAGAGGCATCGACTTCGGCCTTGTCAACGTTGGTGACAATGCAACCACGACTGTTACGGTGTCTGCCCCGAACGCAACGGTGACCATCTCCGATATACAATTGACCATCGGCTCCGGCTTTGAGGTTGTTTCCATGCCCCCTCTTCCTGCTGTTCTCACCGCAGGAAGGAGTCTGTCGTTCGATGTGCGATACACTGCTGTTTCTACCGACGCTAACTATGACATTTTGCGCTTCACCAGCGATGCATG
>DNLG01000160.1:0-121 GCA_003488525.1 Bacteroidota bacterium
GGAAGGGGCTCCGACGGAACCGAACGGCAGGAAGGAAGAAGAGCTGCCAGTGCGGCAAGGATCACGAGGATGCGCATATGGTAAAGTGACGAGTGTTCTCCGTAATTCCGTAATTCCGTAA
>DNLG01000160.1:348-1897 GCA_003488525.1 Bacteroidota bacterium
CGTAATTCCGTAATTCCGTAATTGCCTCGTCAATACGCTCTGGCAAACAGCACGCGCTGAGTGCTTGGCTTTCCTGTGCGGATGCAGGTGCCGGCTTCCTGCGGGTTATCGAGCGGGATGCAACGGATCGTGGCCTTGGTCTCTTCCTTGATGAGGTCTTCGGTCTCGCCGGTGCCGTCCCAGTGAGCGCTCACAAAGCCCCCTGGTCCGTCGAGAGTGGCGACGAATTCCTCCCACGTGTCGACGCGGGTGATGTGTGCATCGCGATAGGCCCGTGCGCGATCGAACATCGACTGCTGGATCTCGTCAAGCAGAGCTACGATGCTGTCAGCGATGCCTTCCAGCGGCATGTTCTCCTTTGTGCGCGTGTCACGTCGGGCAACTTCCACCGTGCCACTGGCAAGGTCGCGTGCGCCTACGGCGATGCGAACAGGGATGCCCAGCTTCTCGTACTCGGCAAACTTGAAGCCTGGACGGCTCTGGTCATCCGTATCGATCTTCACGCGTACACCGCGAGCCCGGAGCTCAGTGGCGATCGCTGTGATATGCGGATCGAGTTCGGCAAGGGGCTTGGGAATCGGCACGATCACCACTTGGTGCGGCGCAAGCTTCGGCGGGATCATCAGACCCTCATCGTCCGAATGCACCATCACCAGAGCGCCCATCAGGCGTGTGCTAACACCCCAGGAGGTCGCCCATACATACTCGAGTGTGTTGTCTTTCGAGCTGAACTGCACATCAAATGCTTTTGCGAAGTTCTGACCCAGAAAATGAGACGTTCCGGCCTGCAGGGCCTTGCCGTCCTGCATCAGTGCTTCGATGCAATAGGTGTCTTCGGCACCGGCGAAGCGTTCGTTGGCTGTCTTGACGCCCTTGACCACGGGAATGGCCATCCACTCCTCGGCAAAGGTTGCGTACACGTCCAGCATCTTCCGTGTTTCGTCGATGGCCTCTTGACGAGTTGCATGGGCCGTATGCCCTTCCTGCCAGAGGAACTCGGCAGTACGAAGGAACAAGCGCGTGCGCATTTCCCATCGCACCACGTTGGCCCACTGGTTGATGAGAAGGGGCAGATCACGATACGACTGGATCCAGTCACGGTAGGTGTTCCAGATGATCGTCTCCGAGGTGGGACGCACGATCAGCTCTTCTTCCAGGCGTGCTTCGGGGTCGACCACGACGCCGCTACCATCCTCGGCATTCTTCAACCGATAATGCGTAACAACGGCGCATTCCTTGGCAAAGCCCTCGACGTGCGCGGCCTCCTTGCTAAGGAAACTCTTCGGGATAAACAGCGGAAAGTATGCGTTTACGTGACCCGTGTCCTTGAACATCCGGTCAAGCGTATCGCGCATGTTCTCCCAGATGGCAAACCCATAGGGTTTGATGACCATGCAGCCCTTGACTGCTGAGTAATCAGCCAGCCCCGCCTTGCGCACCAGGTCGATGTACCACTGAGAATAATCGTCCGCCCGAGAGGTAATGTCTTTGCTCATAAGAAGAGCAAGTTAAGAGTTACGGAAGTACGGAATTACTCAATTACTCAATT
>DNLG01000160.1:2080-5938 GCA_003488525.1 Bacteroidota bacterium
AATTACTCAATTACGGAAGTACTCGTCCTACCGATTTCCTTCAAACAGATACACCAGCTGTCCATCGGGCGAGACATAGATGGCATTGCGTGGCAGCGAGTCTGGACCGGGGATGATCTCTGCTGCTTCGAGACCTTGTTCGCGCAGTCGATTGATGCGATTGAGCATATCAGGCATGAAGTACGTCAGCGCCAGAGATGGAATGTCTCTGCCTTCATGGATGCCCAGCTCGGTAAATCCGCTTGTCAGATACACAAACGGATAGGGCGTGGTGCTTTCTCGGTTGATCTTGAATCCGAGCTTCATCCACCATGGCTGCTCTTTGGCGAGTGTGTCTATGGCCGTGCTGAGCTCGGTGAGTTTCCCGCAGACGGGGTTAAGCTCTGACGTTGAGCGCACTTCATTTTCGATGCGTCGATCACGGATAGTGATGAAGACGCTGCTGGGTGATCGCAGACGAAGTTCGCGTGTTGCGCCCCCTTCGGCATCAGCCTCCAGACGATACCCCATGGCAAGTAGATTCCGTTTGGTCGCATCCAGATCGTCGACGCGGAAGATGACCATTGGAGAGGGTTGTGATTTCTTCACCAGCGTGATGATCAGCTGGCCATCAGAAAGCGTCAGCGCAGAATCCACGCGATCACCCGGACGTCTGATGGGCGAGAACCCGAGGCGAGCCCACCATGTCAGTGATTCAAGCAGGTCGCGACTTGCCAGTTCGATACGAGAGGCCGATCCCAGCTCGATACTCCCGCCAGTGGTCTGGGCACCCACTGAGAGCGACCCGATGATGAGAAGAATTGCCGTCAATACGTGAATCGATTTCATGCTGTGTCTCCGGAGAACAATGTCGGTTCAGGACCCGGTCGCACGGCGCCCATATGCTGGTAGGCAAGGGGCGTGGCAATGCGGCCACGAGGAGTTCTCTGTAAAAATCCCTGTTGAATGAGAAACGGTTCGTAGACTTCTTCAAGAGTTCCGGCATCCTCACCGACGGCAACTGCTAAGGTGGAGATGCCGACTGGGCCGCCCGAGAATTTCTCGATCAGTGCCGAGATGACGCGTGCATCCATCTCGTCAAGGCCAAACTCGTCCACCTCAAGTGCTTCAAGAGCCATGCGTGCCACCTCTCGGGTGATGACGCCGCCTGCCTTGACGTCGGCAAAGTCGCGCGTGCGCCGTAGCAGGCGGTTTGCGATCCGTGGTGTACCACGTGCACGACGCGCCAGTTCGCGAGCCCCGTCGGCCTCTATGCGTGCACCGAGCAGGTCGGCACTGCGCTCGATCACGAGTGTGAGATCGGCAGCGTCGTAATAATCGAGTCGGTTTGTGATTCCGAAACGCGACCGCAAGGGGGCCGTTAGAAGCCCCTGACGGGTTGTTGCACCGACGAGGGTAAAGCGGGGAATGGAAAGCTGCACTGAACGTGCAGCCGGACCCGAGTCGATCATGATGTCGAGCCGGAAATCCTCCATTGCCGAGTAGAGGTACTCTTCAACCACCGGTGACAGGCG
The DNA here is from genome assembly GCA_003488525.1 of Bacteroidota bacterium. GTDB lineage: Bacteria > Bacteroidota > Ignavibacteria > Kapaibacteriales > Kapaibacteriaceae > UBA10438. The sequence goes on from DNLG01000160.1 coordinate 3,595, forward strand.
GTGGATCTCGTCGATGAACAGGATGTCGTTCTCATCGAGGCTCGTCAGCAGTCCGGCAAGGTCACCCGGCTTTTCCAGCACCGGACCTGAGGTGATCTTGATCTGGGCACGCATCTCACGGGCGATGATGTGCGAGAGCGTCGTCTTTCCCAAACCCGGAGGGCCGGTCAGAAGTACGTGATCCAGCGACTCGCCTCGCCCCCTGGCCGCAGCAATAAACACCTTCAGGTTCTCGACGATCTTTCGCTGCCCCGTAAAGTCATCAAAGGACAACGGACGCAACGATGCATCGACGTCGTCCTCACGACGCGCCGGATCGGTAGAAATGTTCGGCCGGGACATGGCCAAAGTTACGAAAGGACGTCCCGTGCAACGTCCGGCTCGGCGTCCCTATTTATTGCCGTACATCGTGCCGAGGCCGACGGCGACGATGCCGTCATAGCCGCCGTAGTCGAGTTCTCGGTAGTAGGCGAAGGCGATGAAGGTGTTGTTCGCCATGGCGGTGTTGCCCTCGAACTCCTCATAGGTGATATCGAGGGCCTCATCAGAGTCGGCGCTGAGGCGGCCGCCGGCATAGAGGTAATTATGCCTGCCGCGGCGAATCCACTGGCGCAGGCGGTAGAGTCGTTTCTCTTCGTCGAAGTACATCATCCAGTTTCGGTCTGGACGCCAGTTATTGAACGAGCCCGACACGAAGATATCTTCCGGACTGGCGCGACCCGGTGTGGGGTCGAGCAGAAACTCGATGGGGATGAACTCATCGTTTGCGCCCGCAACAGCGCGCGAGATCATCGCTCCATCGTCGGCTCGCTCCGTGAACATACCGTTGCGTCGGATGTCGGAGAGGCCGATCGGTATGGGCTGACCAGTAGAAGGGAACCGTCCGGGATTGGTCAGGTCGAGCACGCGATATTCGTTCTGGGCCGGAATCCTCGAAAGGCGGAAGATCTTGCCTCCTTGCACCATGCCCAGCACGTCGGCGCCGATGACGCCGGGATTGCGCACCGAGCGAAGTCGCTCGGAGGCGATGAATGGGTCGAACCAGCGATGATTCCTGTAGAGCACAACCGTGTGAAGATTCGTCGTCAGCAGGCGCGCCGTGACGTCCTGCACAAGGGTCTCAATGGTGTAGGCTGTGCCGCTGACGCGGTAGCGGGGCTCGTAGAAATCCGACATGAAGTTCATGCGGATGGTCGCGCGTGTGTCGACGGCAAAGAAGCGCGTCTCTCCCAGCAACGAATCGGTTTCAACGTCGTGGATGCGCACGAGCCAGTTCCCGGAAAAACGAATGCTCGTCTGCTGATTCGGCAGCGTGAACATCCCGCGGTATCTCGAATAGTTCGATCGCTCCGGGGCCAGCTTCCAGTCGATAACGGTCGTCCGGTTATTGACGTCGGTCAGAAAGCTCCCCTCGTCAGGCGTCCAGTCTGCGGTGCAGTGGATGATGCGGGCATAGACGTTCGGGATGGCCGACGAAGAAACATCGAATTCGACGGTGACCGAAGCCGATCCAAGGTCACCAGATTTTTCGGCATTGAGAATGACCACCGGAGGGAGAACCTCATTGGTTCCGCCGTAGGCACGGATCATTCGAAGGACGACGTCCGATGCCTGTGACTCACTGCCAAGCAGCAGCAGGCAGACCGTGGCAGCAAGCAGCCGTATCATCCACGGCGCGCCTTCATCACCTCGCGCTGACGCAGTCGGATCTCGCGGCGCATGGCAGCTTCTTCATAGCGGAGCTTTTCCTCGTCAGACTGCGGTTCGACCGGAGGTGCCGGAAGGGGCTTGCCATACTGATCAATGGCCACGAAGGTCAGAAAGGCCTCAGACGTGCGCGTGCGCGTATTGTGCAGTGGATCCTCACGTTCAACCTGCACGAAGATCTCCATCGAAGTCTTGAACGCCCGCGTAAGCATGGCCGTGATGTGCACGACGTGACCAAGCTTGATCGGCTCGTTGAAGTTGATCTCGTCAACGGATGCCGTGACGCAGACCTTGCCACTGTGACGCATGGCGCTCAGAGCGGCAGCGATGTCGATCCAGTGCATCAGCCGGCCCCCTAACAGGTTGCCGAGATAGTTCGTGTCGTTCGGTAGGACCAGCTCCGTCATCACAACAAAGCTGTCGGTTGGGGTTTTCATGGGAGTCCTTTTTCGAGGCCGTCAACGACGTCTTTCTGCTGCGGTTGTTTGACGCTGCGGCGATAGGTGGCAATCGCAGTGCGTGCTTCGTCGTTGCGCTTCATATCGGCCAGCAGCCTGATCTTGGTCACCAACGCCGGCTCAAACCACTTGCTGTCGGGATATTCATCGATGATCGCCTCAAGCTGAATAACGGCCGC
>DNLG01000160.1:6152-6643 GCA_003488525.1 Bacteroidota bacterium
TCGAGAGCCAGCGAGTCCCGCATGAACATGGACTGAAAGTCCGTATACGCCAGAATGGCCTTCCGCGTGTTTTCCTGATCCCTGTCCGCCGGCAGAGCGATCTTGTCATAGCAGAGTGCGGACTTGTACATGGCATCTCTGACAAACTCACTCGAAGGATAGGAGCGACGCAGCTGGTTGTAGTTGAATGCGGCCATGATGTATTCGCCACGCTCAAAGTTGATCTCGGCCAGATAGAACTGCGCATCATCAGCATACTGCGAAGCCGGATACTGAAGCTTGATCACATCGAACTTGGTCTGCGCCTCAAGCCAGTTGCCCTCGTCATAGGCAGCCTTGCCCTCGCTGTATATCTCGTCGACAGTCTTAGCCCTTTTCGCCGAATCCGACGCGGAACAGGCCGCCAGCACGAGTCCCAGGGCCAAAAACGAAAATTGAATCACGCGATGCATAGACGAAGTTACGAATGACGAGTAGGGTCGCAGCATGCA
>DNLG01000160.1:6842-7307 GCA_003488525.1 Bacteroidota bacterium
CGTAATTCCGTAATTCTCTTCTCAATATCCCATGCTCGACAACTGGGCACGGTCATTACGCCAGTCGTGGCGGACCTTGACGTAGAGCTCAAGGTAGACCGGGTGTCCGAGGTATTCCTCGATGGTGGCCCGGGCCGTCGTACCGATCTTCTTCAGGGCAGCCCCCTTGGCGCCGATGATGATGGCCTTCTGATTCTCCCGCTCAACGATCACGTCGGCCGAGATGTACCATTTACCTTCTTCGTTTTCCTTGAACTCGGTGATCATCACTTCGGTGGCGTAGGGGACCTCTTCGGAGAACTGCTTGAAGACCGATTCGCGGATAAACTCGCTCACGAAGAATCGGTCCGTCTGGTCTGACGCGATATCTGCTTCAAAGGCGAAGGGGGCCTCGGGGGCGAGTTCACGCAGCATTTTCAGCAACTCGTCAACGTACTTGTTGTCTCTGGCGGAGATGGCAATGGC
>DNLG01000160.1:7533-13091 GCA_003488525.1 Bacteroidota bacterium
CTTGTTGAGCACAAGCACGGTCGGGCGTTTGCGCTTGGTCAGCTCCTGGCTCCACATCGGGTCGAGCACGGTTCCGCGCTCAATAGCCTTCTTCGCGTCCACCACCACGCAAATGATATCGGATTCATCAAGTGCCTCATCGACAAAGCCCATCATGGAGCGCTGCAGCTTATAGCGCGGCTTGAGCATTCCCGGTGTATCGAGAAAGATCAGCTGCGTGTCTTCCGTGGTATCGATACCGAGGATCCGGCGACGCGTCGTCTGCGGCTTGGCCGTGACGATGCTCAGGTGCATCTCAAGGATCGCATTTAGCAGCGTCGACTTCCCGCTATTGGGACGTCCGACGATGGCCACCGTCGCGCAGCGCGTCACGCTGCCTCTTTCGAGGTAGGCTCAAACGTCACACCCGGATGATCAGACACCCAGCCGCGCTCACGCTCGAGAATGTCACGCACGGCGGGCTTGAGAAATGTATCCTCCGGCACGAGCGTGCAAAGTGCACGGGCAAGGATCACCGCTGCCGCCTCGAATGGCATGGACCGGTTGATGATGATCAACCGACGTTCCCGCACCACGCACGCACCGCCCCGAAACGCCCCCTGCTCACGGCGCACCGTGTATTCGAGAGAGTTGGCCAGTGCCGTGAGTTCTTCCAGAAGTTTCTCAGCTTTCATCAGTTGCAGGCGAGTTAGGGTTGTGAAGGGGCTGCAAAGCTCCAAGAGCGACGATCGTAACGGATGCCAGCATGGAGAGTGCAACAAACACATTAACAAGGGTGCTGGAAAACCGACCCAGAAAGACACGCATGATCTCCTCCGGTGCGGCAAGTGGCAAACCCGTTGTTTTGTCAAAATACATCCACAGTTGGTAGTCTTCCGAGGCAACGTATGCCTGCACCGGAAGAATGAGCACGAACAAGATCGCCGACATCAGCAGCCAGCCGTGACGTTGGAAGTGCTTCCGCAACGTGATCATAGACCCTATGCCGCCAAACGTCGCAGCAGCCCACGCCCAGCCCGTCCAGCCCCCGAGGAGCGTATAAAGCCATACAGCCTGCAATCGCGCCGCTTCGGAAAGTGACGGATTCCACTCAAGCGTACCCGGAACAAATACGCTGTAGCCAACAACCATGCGAGCCACACCGCCACCGATCCAGATCACGCCTCCGATCAGAAGGAAGAGCAGGAAGAACTTCGTTGAACGTGAGAACATAGGGCGAAGATAAACCTACCGGACTTCCCAATACAGCTTCTTGCGAAGATCATCGATCCACTCACGTTCGAGGCGCTGACGTTTTTCCATGAGTGCCAGCTGTTCGAGTTGCTTGTAGTCGCTTGCAACCGTGGGGGCGTGCGCAGCAATCAGGCGCTTGCGATAGAGGATGTGATAGCCGGGTTTTGTTGGATCGGCTGCATACGGCAGGGGGTCGGAGACGCCGCCATCGGGCAGGGACGTGATGATGCCGCGCATCTCACCGGGAAGGCGCTCTAGTTCGACGAGTCCCATGGCGCCGCCAAAGCCCTGTGTTTCGCGTTCATCGCTGGTCTTGCGGGCAAGCTCTTCGAAATCCTCGCCGGCGGCAACGCGCGCCTTCAGGGCAAGCAGGTCATCCTGAGCAACCTTGCGGTCCTTGTCACTCTGGCCGACCTTGATAAGGATGTGGCGGCTGGTGATGGACGTTGATGTTTTGGCGATAAGCTGAATAATGTGCCAGCCGAAAGGCGATTCAACGGGCTGGGAGATCTCGTTCGGTTCCAGGGCAAAGGCGGCGGCTTCGAACGTGGGCACGAACTTACCCTTGTCTACCGTGCCGAGATCGCCACCGTTAGCCGCCGAGGCAACATCACCGGAATGCCGACGGGCAAAGTCGCTGAAAGAGCCGCCAGCCACGATCGAGTCGCGGATGCGCACCGCAAGCTGCTGTGCCTGCTTGTTGTCCTCGTCCGAGGCCTTTACGTACTTGACGATGTGATACAGGTCCACACGCTCCGGAACCGGCGGAATGGAGTCCTTGTACCGTGCGTAAAATGTCTCGACGTCCGTGCGGCTGACCTTGATATCGGTGAACATCTTCTGCTGAATACGTTCCACGTACAGGCGCTTACGGATCTCCTCGCGGAAGTCTTTCTTGATCTTGCTGATGCTCATGCCATAGACATCTTCGATGCGCTTCTCCGATCCGAACTGCTGCACGAGCATCTGGATCTGGTAATCCATGCGCGAGGAGATATCCTCGTCGGTGATCTCGATCGTCGTGTCTTCCTGCGCCTTCGTCAGCACAAGCTTCTCATTGATCATCTGATCCAGGATCGCCTTTCTCAGGTCCGGGTCCTTTCGGTTGATCCGGGGGTCTCGCTGAGCCATGGCCTCGACCTGCCCCGTGATGTCGGACTGGAGAATGATCTCCCGACCAACCACCGCAACGATCCCTTCCATCGCGTCCTGGGCGGGTACTGCCACGCCCCCTGCCAGAAGCAGCAGAGCGAAAAGAAGAATCTGACGTCCAGAAACGACCATGATCACTTGGAGCCGGCCTTCGATGAGGGGGCTGACCAGATCTTATCGATGTTGGCGTTGTTATACACCACCGCATGCTTTGCGCGCACGCCCGAGAGCCAGTTCTCGGTCAGCCGCTTCTGCAGAGCATCCTGGTAGGCAGGTGCGAGCTCCGAGATGGCTGATTCAAATGACTTCTGTGCCGGCGGCACAATGCGGTCGAGGCGGATGAACGACCAGCCGGCTTCGAGCTTGACCGGGCCGATGGTCTGTCCGACCTTCGTGTCTGCCGTGATCTGCTGAGCGGCCTTGGACGTCTTGGGTGAGGCCGCAAGATTCCTGCCTCGCTGGTCTCGCATTCCATCGCGCTGCGTGTAGGCTGCCGCGACGTCGGACAGGTCTTTGCCGGAGGCCAGGTCGGCCTTCACAATAGCAAGCAGAGAATCCGTCAGAACGTAAACCTCGGTAAAATCATACTTCTGCTCGGTCATCCAGCGCGTGGGGTTCGCATCGTAGAACGCGCGGGCGTCGACGGTGTCGAACTTGAGCTTGCTCCAGACTTCTTTCTCTTCAACCTTGAACAGCAGGATGCCATCGTTGAACTCCTGCATGAGGGCGGCAAAGTCCGGGTATCTCTCTTCAAGGCGTGCCGTTGCCTTCTCGAGAACGATCGGGTCGGCGATCTTATTCATCGCCCGGTCGAAGCCGGCGCGGTTGAGGGTGAAGCCACGCATGTCGACGCGTCGGCGCAGCGTATCGGCAAACTGGCGCACCGTCAAGGAGGCATCCGGTAGACGGAACACCACACGGTCGAGCAGCCCATCGGAGATCGAGCGCGTCCAAGCCGTGTCCTGCGTGTTCTTGGTGGTATCGATCGACAGAAGAAGCTCCGACAGAACGGCCTCATCCCATCCTGCATTCATGGTCTTGCGGACCGAGTCGAGCACAACGCGCTTGTCTTCTTCGTAGTACAGTCGGCGATATGTGCGCTTAGCAGCATCATACTCGGCCAGCGAATCGGGAATCCTCGACGAGTCACGGATGATGATGTGCGTTCCGAAGATCGTCTTGATCTTCCCGGAGATCTGCGCGTCGCGAAGGGCGAAGATGGCATCCTCAAATGGCTTTACAAGACGCGAACCATTGTTCTCCATGCCGGAAGAGCGGGAGTACGCGCCGCCAAGGTAGCCACCTTTGGCCGACGAGGTCTTGTCGTCCGAATACGTGCGTGCCAGGTCGGCAAAGGCATCCCCCGATGGCGTAACACCGCGCTGTGTGAGTGCAGTGTTCTGCTGGGATGGCTTCATGGCAAGGATCGACAGCACGGTGTCGGCAAAGCGATCGGTAGCCGCCGTGTCGCGCGTATCGTTCGGCGTCAGCAGGATGTGGCGGAACTTCACGCTCACGCGCGGGGCACGCTGGTGCACTTTGACGATGAAGAATCCATACCGCGACGGCAGGGGGCGATCGCAGACGGCACCCACCGGAAGCGTGTAGGCAGCGTCTTCGACGATCTTGATGATCGAGCCGCCGCTGATCCATGGCAGACGGCCGCCATTGGCAGCTGTCTCCTTGTCGTTCGATGAGTCCCGGGCAATCTTTTCAAAGTCGCCCCCGGCCTTGATCTGCGCGATCAGGCGCTCTGCCTTCAGACGGCTTGCTGCCGAGTCCCAGCCGCGCGTAGACTGTTCGGGGACAGCGCAGAGAATAACGCCGATCTCGATCTCGGTCAGTCGACGTCCGGAGAGTTCTCTGATACGGCTCTCGGCAACGGCCTTGTCGAAGTAGAACGTTTCCGACAGCAGGCGCCGGTTGTTCAGAAGATCGACGCGCACGGCAGAGTCGTTGGCTAGCCCCCTGTCACGTGCATCGGCAACCTTCAGACGGTAGTTGACGTAGAGTCGCAGAAAGTCCAGGGCTGTATCACGTGGCACGCTTGCCAGACGCGTGTCGCGTCGGGTAAGGTTCTTCTGAAAGGCACGTTCGACCTCGCCGAGCCGCACCGATTCGGTGCCAACGGTCGCAAGGATCGTCTGCGGGTCGATGGTTGCCAGGGGAGAGCCGGCGGCTTTGGACGAAGTTTTCTTTGCCGCTGCCGCTTTCTTCTGGGCAACGGTTGGAACGGTAAGAAGTGCAAGCAGAAGGAGCACGAACATGCTCCGAATGGATGACGTCATGGCAAGAGGCAGCATGAAGTTCATGAAAGAGGGAGGAAAAAGAGGACCGTCCAGACGACGGGACTGCAAAAATAGTCAGTTGCCGAGCTTGGAACCTACGCGCCAGACGTCTCCGGCGCCCATTGTCAAAAGAATATCTCCGGGCTGAAGCAGCCCCTTGAGCAGCTCTGAAACGTCATCGAGGCGTTCGGCATAGTGAACGTGACGGTGTCCGGCGTCTCGGGCCGCGTCGGCGATGATTCGACCGCTGATACCCTCGATGGGCTGCTCCCGCGCGGCATAGACATCGGTCAGGATGATCACGTCGGCATTATCGAACGACGTGGCAAACTCCCGGTAGAAGTCGCGCGTGCGCGTGTAGGTATGGGGCTGAAAAACGGCCACAATGCGCCGGTTCCAGCCTTTTCTGGCCGCCTCCAGCGTGGCAAGGATCTCGGTAGGGTGGTGGGCGTAGTCATCGATCACCAGCACGCCCCCCTGGCTCTCACCCTTGATCTCAAAGCGTCGATACACCCCGCCAAACTCTGCCAGCGCCTCTCGGATGACATCGGCCGAAACACCGCATTGCAGCGCCACGCCGCAGGCGGCCAGAGAATTCAGAACGTTGTGTTCGCCGGGTACATTCAGAACGATTCGGCCAAGGGGCTCACCGCGATAGGTAAGGTCGTAGGAGGTGTTGCGCTCGCTGTAGCTGATGTTACTTGCGCGAACATCACATTGGGGCGTTGTTCCATACGTGATGATCACCCTCTTGATGTCGGGCATCACGTCGCGCACGCCGGGATCGTCCAGGCACACAAGGGCAGCCCCATAGAAGGGCACCTTGTTGGAGAACTCCGTGAATGCCCCCTTGATGTCATCGAGATCACTGTAAATATCGAGATG
>DNLG01000160.1:13346-15062 GCA_003488525.1 Bacteroidota bacterium
CCCCAGCCGCGCGTTCGAGCCACCCAGGCCGGTGAGACGTCCGCCAACGATCACCGTGGGGTCAAGCCCGGCCTTCATCATCACCAGACCACACATCGACGTCGTGGTGGTCTTGCCATGCGTGCCGGCGATCGCCAGCGTGTATTTCAGCCGGGAAACCTCGCTGAGCATCTCGGCCCTGCGAATGACCGGGATCTTCCGCTCCAGAGCCGCCGCCGTCTCAGGATTCTCGGCAGGCCTGACGGCAGAAGAATAAACAACTACCTCCGCCCCTGCGATGTTCTCGGCCCGATGCCCGATAAACACCCGCGCCCCCTTACTCACCAGGTGCTCAGTGGTTGCACTCTGCGCCAGGTCAGAGCCACTCACCGAAAACCCCTGCGAAAGAAGGATCTCGGCGATTCCGCTCATACCGGATCCCCCGATGCCAACGAAGTGTATATGCTGAACGGATGAGAATGTCATGGAAGAAATTACGGAAGGACTGGGGACCAGTACCCAGTACCTCAGTCTCTCTGCGCCTCAATTGCTCTTCTGAGCGCTTCCGTCAAGTGCTCATACTGTTCTTTGAGATGGTCCGGCATGGCATCGTGTTGGCGCTTGACGGCGTCCATGTCTCCGCGGACGAGGGGGCCGGTGATGGGGAAGGGGGCGTTGGACTTCATTGCCGTGATGGCGTTCTCCAGCGTCTGGCGCATGATGGGCACGAGGAACTCTTCGGCGGGAATACCGACGTCCTTTGCAAGACCTCGCGCCAGGTCGTAGGCTGCGTATGTGAAATTGGACGCTGCAACGGCTGCGGCATGGTAACGGCGCTTCGACACGGGGTCGGTCTTTGTTAGGCGAAACGGTAAGCCCCCTACGCGATACACGAACTGCTGCGTTGCGGGCCATGCAGCGTCCTGGCACTCTACGCCCCAGCCAATGCCATGAAGCTGGGCCGGATCGCTCGACGAAAACGTCTGGAACGGATGAGCTGCCGCAACGAGCGCACCGAGCCGCGCAAGCGGCTCGAGGATGTCCGTGCCGAGTGATCCGTTAACGTGCAGCACGAGCGACCCGCTGAGCACCTGCGAATGGTGCTTCGCAAGCATCGCAACGACCTCCGTCAGGACCGAGTCCCGCGTGGCCAGAACGATGACGTCGGAACGCTCGATNNACTGGGTACTGGGTACTGGGTACGCAGAAAAGTCACGTTTTGTGTGTGTCCTGGTACAGAGAGGGTATGAACGAACCAGACCATATCTACGCAACCCTTTCAACTTCACAGCTTCAAAAGCTATCCGTAGACTTTTCACGAGCTGTTCGAAGATTGTTTCTCAACATCGTGCGTTCTTCGCCGGACGAAAGATCAGCCAGCGAGCAGCTCTATCGAGCTGGTTCGTCTGTCGGTGCCAATGTCCGTGAAGCGAAGTACGCCGAGTCTCCAAAGGACTTCATCCACAAACTCAAGATCGCTGAAAAGGAACTTGGAGAATTCTACTACTGGCTCGGATTCCTCTGCTCCAGACCATCCGTGATCGACCAAGAAGCACGTAAAGAGGTCGAACTCCTAGCGGCTTCAGTAGGAAAGCTTCTCACTGCTACGATCGTTGCGATGAAACGCAAACACAGTACCTAGTACACAGTACCCAGTACCCAGTACAAAGTAAAAAATAAACAGTATAAAAAACACAAATCAAAAAAAAAAAAAAAGAAAAAAAAAAAAAAAAATGA
>DNLG01000160.1:15213-16923 GCA_003488525.1 Bacteroidota bacterium
TACTTCCGTAACTCGGCAACTGGCAACAGCATTGCCCACCTTCCCATTTCCGATGATCGTCATGGAGCTGATCATGCTGCCACTTCAGGAAAGGGGCTCGATGGTATAGGAGTCTTTGCCGTCCTTCATCGACCAGCCGAGCGCGGCGAGCTCGCCGCGAAGCCGGTCGGCCTCTGACCAGTTCTTGGCCGAGCGCGCAGCCCAGCGCTCCTCTGCCAGTGAACGCACGGCATCTGGCACGTCGATGGCCGGACGCGGTGAAAATGTCCACACCGCCAGAACCTCATTCACGTGCTGGAGAGCACCGAGGACCTCCTTGGCCTTTGTGACATCGGTGCGCGCATCGGCGTTACGAGCACAGTACTCGTACATGCGCGCAAGGGCCTGCGGCACGTTCAGATCATCGGCAAAGGCAGCGGCCACCTCTTCCGGCATGGAGCCATGCACGCCCCCTGCATCTGCCGTCCCGACGATGTCGATGAGGTCCCAGATGAGGTTCTGAATGCGCTGACGTGATGTTGATGCCGCACGAAGGTTTTCAAAGGTGAAGTTCAGGACCGATCGGTAGTGCGCGGCCATCAGGGCAAAGCGGATATCGATCGCCTCATAGCCCATGCTCATCAGATCCCGTAGCGTGTAGAAGTTGCCAAGCGACTTCGACATCTTCTTGCCTTCTACTTCGAGAAACTCGTTGTGCATCCAGAAGCGTGACTGTTCGGTGACGTGATAACCGGCACAGCACTGCGCCAGCTCGTCCTCGTGATGCGGAAAGCGCAGGTCCACTCCGCCCGTGTGAATATCAAATGGCAGGGGGCCGAGCAGCTCCTTTGACATGGCCGAGCACTCGATGTGCCAGCCCGGACGTCCCGGCAGCGACTCTCCGTCGAGCTCAAAGTCCCAATACGGTTCCGCGTCCTTGCGCCCCTTCCAGAGAACGAAATCGCTGACCGATTCCCGGTCATACTCGTCAGCGTCGATGCGCACGCCTTCGCGGAAGTTCTCGGCATCGATGGTGAAGAGCCGGCCGTAGGGAAAGGCCTTCGAATAGGATCGGACGTTGAAGTACACGGACCCTTCCGAGGCATAGCCATAGCCCGATCGCACAATATCACGGATCAGTTCCTGCATCTCCACGATGTAGTCCGTTGCACGCGGCATCGCCGCAAAATGGTCCAGCCGAATACCGAGCGACTCAAGGTCACGCTTGAATTCGTTTTCAAACACCGTTGTGAACGCCCGCAGGTTCGCCCGAGCATCGTCCGTCTGAACACCCATCTCCTGCCGCCACTTGGCAGATCCCACCGCACTGTCGCGGATGGTCTTGTCGTCAATGTCTGTTACGTTCATCACCCAGCGGACCTCAAAGCCCCCTACCGCGCGCAGCACCCGCTGCAAAACATCGGCAAACGTAAAGGCCCTCATGTTTCCCAGGTGGGCCACGTCATAGACGGTCGGCCCGCACGAATACATCCGCACGATCCCGTCTGAAGGGGGCGTAAAATCCTTGAGGCTATGTCCGAGAGTATTGTAAAAGCGCATGGACGAAGTTACGAGTTACGAGTGACGAGTGACCGATCGCATAATAGCCCACGGCGTCCCATGACTCCAGTTCAATCGAGTAATGTTCCGTGTCACGTTTTCGGTGGTGCGCGTCACATAGCGGAGTGTCACACTCTCGACCTCGCATCTGCTACCACATCGTGTTTAGCA
>DNLG01000160.1:17190-17514 GCA_003488525.1 Bacteroidota bacterium
CGCCATGATTCCACCGCACATGACGGTCATTGAAGCGCTCAGACTCATAAAGGGGGCATCCTCACGCGAAATGAGACGCCTATTTCCCAGTCTTTCAAACTTCTCCTGGCAAACCGGGTACTCCATTATGACCTTTGATCATCGCGTCCTTCCGCGTCTTGTTGCCTACGTTGAGCGGCAAAGGCAACATCATTCGAAAAAGCGTTAACGCAACACGTGAGCGACAGGCGATGTCATTCCCGTGGTTCGGGCGGTATTGTTTCCGCATACTTCCCTCACGAAGCCCCTACTGGTTCGTATCCACCTCACACCTCACACCTCACA
>DNLG01000155.1 GCA_003488525.1 Bacteroidota bacterium
CTACGCGAAGCGTCCCTCAACGAGCCACAACCATCACCTGATGCGCCCGCTCATTGCCCATGCGCAGTTCGATGACGTATGAGCCGCTTGGAAGGGGGCTGGCAGAGACCGGCGCGGTGTGTGGTCCGGCGCCTTGGTACTCGCTGACGAGCGTGGCAACATGAAGGCCGAGATTGTCGAAGAGGTTCACGTGGACCATACCCTCGGCGTGCAGTTCATACGATACTGTGGCATCGCTACGGACAGGATTCGGTGCGACTGGTGCAAGGGTAAATGCCTGTGTGGACACCGACGGCGTATCGCCCACGGATGTGGTCTGCCCCTTGATCACCTTCACTGTTTCGAAGTTGTCGAACAGGACCTGCTTGACGACGGACTTCTTCGCACCGAACCATTGTTCGAGGATGCTGGCATAGATCTGACGGAAGTCGAACTGGATGGGCAGGTTGCCGTCCTTGAGATTGGATAGGTTCGGACTGTTGCCGGCAATACCTTCCTGAGCCATGCTACCAAGGACGAACATTGGTGCCGAGGTTCCGTGATCAGTTCCGTAACTCTCGTTCGAGTTGGCGCGACGTCCAAACTCGGAGAACGTCATTGCAATCACGCGTTCTGCAACACCGAGCTTTTCGATATCACGCTGGAACGTTGTCATCGCCGTAGAAACCTGCTGAAGCAGGTTTGCATGGGTGCCCATCGTCGGCTCGGTTGCATCTGTCTGGCCGGCGTGCGTATCAAAGCCCCCTAACTGCACAACGTACACGCGGGTCTTGAGTCCGCCGGCGATAAGCCGCGCCACGATCTTGAGCTGATCGGCAAGACGATTACCGGTCGGATACGTCTCGATATTCTTCGCTTTATCAGCCGCTGCTTTGATAACGGTGCTGAACTGCATCGACTTCGACTGCACTTCACGGACGTATGTGATGTTGGCTGCGGCGAGTTTTGTCGATGGCAGATCCGACCCCGGCGTATCGGTGCCACTGACAAGACGGTAGAACGTCTCCGGATCCTGCAGAGCAATGCCCATCGACTGGTGCTCGAGTCCCGTAAGTGTTAGACCCACTACGGCCGCCATCTGTATGGCGATCGGGTCCGGCATGGTAGCATTCGGAAACCCGGCAGGATAACTTGGATACTCCATGTTCAGATAGCGCCCAAGCCAGCCAGTGGTCTCATTCACATTCGATGCGCTGGCGCTCATCCAGATATCGGTGGAGCGAAAGTGCGACAGGTTCGGATTCGGATACGACACGCCCTGGATGATACCCAGCTTCTTCTCCTCCCAAAGCTGCTGCATGCCAGTCATATTCGGATGCAGACCTGCTCCTGACGTCAGCTTAAGGGCCGACTTCTCGGGAATGGCGATGTTTGGGCGGAGCTTGGCATATGTCGCATAGTCGTTGAGCGGGATCACTGTATTTAGACCGTCGTTTCCACCATTGAGCTGAACGAGCACAAGAACGCGGTCGGTCTCAGCTTCGACATTGTAGAGGTCATGCAGAGCCGGACCGTCAAAGGCCTTTAGGGGCAGGCCGTTGAACAGGATCGGCAGAGTCACGGCACCGCTTGCGCGGGTGATGAATGACCGACGGGAAAGCCCCTTGAACGTTGATTCGTTTTTCATGGTCGCGACTCCTTATCCGAGTTGGAACTCCGCCATGCGGAAGAGATACTTGAACAAACGGTCCAGCGGTGTGCGAACGGCATTGAAGGCGGAGTTTTTCGTCGGATCAGCAATGTGGGCGTTCCAAAGAGTAGCCCATTCGTAGTAGCGTCCGCCATTCATAAGCACCTCTTCGGCAAGCATCATCGTGGTCGATTCCGTGAACGGCACGGCAAAGAAGATCTCGTTCAGCTGGGCGATCATATCGAGCGAATCGCTTGGGTTCGACAGTTGCTTGACGAAGGCGACCGTGTCGAGGACCGGCTTCCTACCAAGCGCATTGTTGTTGACCAGTACCGCATCCGTGTAACCATTTCGTAGCGGTAGCGTGGCCGTTGTCAGCCACATGCGATAGAAGTCAGGTGACTGGTAATAGGCCTCCCAACCGGCCACACTGGCCGGATCGTTGAGGTCCATCTGCTGAGCGGCGAGAGATGTGGCGATGCCACCGTAGAAACGCGACTCGAGTGCAGGGTCGACAAGGGGCTTCCATCCCGGAACGGTCCTCATCAGACCGATAACCATATCAGCCGGTGAACGCAGCTGGCAGCCCCTTAGCGCAGCATCGAAGAAGTGCTCGGACGAAAGAAGCGTCTGGAGTATGGGGCCGACGATATAACCGTTGTTACGCAGCTGGTTGGCAAGGGGCTTGATGATATCGTTGCGCACCTCGTCGCTGACGTCGCTGTTGACGAACCATCGGTAGAGCCGCAGGACGAGGTATTCCGACGTGGCGTTCTGCTCGAAGATCATATCGAGCAGCTCATCAACTTCGGCGATAGCCCCCTGAACAGTGTTGCGACCCTTGATCACACGGTTGCCGTACCTCTGTGAAAACTGCTTGTCACCGGTGTCGTGCTGATTGACAACAAAGACGGCGTTGGGATTGTCGGGGAAGACTGGTGCCGCCTTGGGCTGGTTGTCACGGAGATCCTGATCGTTAGCCGTCTGGACAAGGTCACGCGGACCAAATTCTCTCCACCCGGTGAGGACACGAGCTGCGGCTCGCACATCCTGCTCGGTGTATGTCGTGTAGTCCCCTTGCGAGATCTCTGGCCCCTTACCGATGGTAAAGAGTTCCTGGAGTTCGCGGCCATAATTCTCGTTCGGACTTCCCTTCGTGTTGACGTTGCCATTGAGATAGCGCAGCATCGCTCCATCGAACGTCACACGTCGGGCCAAGACCTTAAAGCTTCCGAAAGCATTGGCACGGAAGTAGGCAAGAAGCTCAAACGAAAGGATCGAGTGCTGAACGACGCTCATTTCCGTGGCAAAGTGGTTCGACCAGAACAGCGTGAGCTTTTCCTGAATCGACGGAGGATTCAGGATCATGAGCTGCGACCACCACGTTTTGGTGATGCCGTTATAGAAGCCCGGACCCTTGCGGATGTCGTATGCCGTGGATGTTGAAGGGTCGTTCGGATCGGACGCCACGGCAGTGGAGGTCAATACTTTTCCGGCATCCGGGATCCACTTCGACCCGTCGGCG
>DNLG01000029.1:0-4835 GCA_003488525.1 Bacteroidota bacterium
ACGACGGGTCAGACCGACACCACGAATCACACCGACACGACCGATCACTCTGACACGACCGTATACTCGGGTGGTGGGACGGGTCCACGCGACACCACCGTGTGTTTCACCCGTGACGTGCTGCCGATCCTGATCTCAAACTGCACCATGGCCGAATGCCACGACGCATACAAGCCCGAAGAGGGTGTGAACCTGACGTCCTACGATGCCATCATGCGCGGGCGAAAGACCACGGTGGTGCCCGGCAGTCCGTCCAGCTCTGAGCTGTATCGCTCGCTTCTTGATAAGGATATCGATGAACGGATGCCGCCTCCACCGCGATCGCTATCAAACGTGCAAATAGCCATCATTGAGCGGTGGATCCGCGAAGGAGCCAAGAATCGTGACTGCTCAAATGATGCCAGCGGCGGATGCAACACAACGGACGTCACCTATACGGCCACCATTGCGCCGATCATGGCCAAGTGGTGCACTGGCTGTCACGGTGGTGTGGCACCCAGTGCAGGAATGGACCTGACGAACCGGGTAGCGGTCGAAGCTCAGGCCCGCATGGGACTTCTTGTCGGAACGGTAACCCATGCCAGCGGATACACACCCATGCCGCCGGGCGGTAGCAAGATCGACGAATGCTCAATTGCGCAGATCAACGCATGGATAGCTACCGGCATGAAATGATGGTGCTGGCCTAAGGTCATACGCTGCATGAACTTCCGTTCATCTGGCAATGAAATCGTGATTTTGGCGTCCTCTGCCGCGCCGTGGTATATTTACCGCGGTGGCTGCTGTATGCCTCCTGACCTCACGACGTCCGCATGACCCTTCGCACACGCCGCAACCATCTGTTTCTTCCTGCGCTTACGATCTGCCTGATCGTTGTCGCGGGGTTGTCCGCAGGTGTGATCGATCGAGGTTCGGACGGAGCGCTTGCCCCATCGGCATCCATTCCTGATTCGGCCCGCAAGCGGCCTGTCTTTCCTGATGAGTTTAGCGAGCTTGACGAGGAAGACTCGTCTAAAGCGCGCATGGACCCCGTTGTTATGGGGCAGATGGAGCGGGCACGCCAGCGCTACCTGGGTGCTTTGTCGCTGATCGAGAAGTCTGATACGAGCAAAGCCGCGGAGGAGTTCGAGTCGGCCATTGCGCTGCTGAACGACCTGGCGACGTACCCCGAGATGGAGTCGAACGCCGACTTCACGGACCTCGTCCAGGCCGTGATCGAGGACTACGAGACCTACGTCAAAAGCATCGACAACCTCAATCCCAACACGTCGATCTTCATTCTCCGGGATCGCCTCTTTGAAGAGGTCGATGCACGTCAGACGGCTGTTGAGACTATTCAGCCTCCGAAGTACACGCCGCCGGTCGACATTCCAAAGACGACCATACCGTTGACGTTCAATGAGCATGTGCTTCCGCAGCTGCGGTTTATGTCCGAGGGCAGGGGGCGACGCTTCATGAAGACATGGATCGAGCGCACCGGACGGTGGTTCCCAACCCTCAGGCGGATCGCCCGTGAAGAGCAGATGCCCGACGAGATCGTCCACCTTGCCATGATGGAATCGGCTCTCAACCCCGAGGCTGTATCCCGTGCCAAGGCCGTTGGGATGTGGCAGTTCATGAAGGCCACGGGCGAGGAGTATGATCTCGACGTGAACTACTGGATCGACGAGCGGCGAGATCCGGAAAAGGCCACCCGGGCATCGATGCGATTCCTCAAGGATCTGTACAACGACCTTGGCGACTGGCATCTGGCGCTGGCAGCCTACAACTGCGGTGCGGGGGGCGTGCGGCGCGCCATCCGGAAATCGGGTCTCGACAATCCGAACTTCTGGCAGATCCGTGAGTTCCTCCCGAAGGAAACTCGCGAGTATGTACCGCTGTTCATCGCCACGACGCTGATCACGATGAACCGCGACAGGTATGGCTTCCCTGACGATTCACTGTCGTTTCATCCGCCCTACGAATACGAAACGGTTAACGTCAGCGAGCCGGTAAGCTTCGCCGCGCTGGCCAAGTGCGCCGAGATCTCGCTTGATTCGCTGCGTAAGCTCAACCCCGAGCTGATCCGCGCCTGCACGCCCCCTCGCGAGCCCTACAAGCTGAAGCTGTATCCGGGGACGGGTCAGGACTTCATGCGCCGGTATGCGGCACTCAGCGATGAGGACAAGCAGATCTTCCTCAAGCACACCGTTGTGCGGGGTGAGACGCTCGCCAGTATCAGCGCCAACTACGGCGTGTCAATGGTCGAGCTCTCCGAGATCAACGGCATCAGCGGCTATCGCACGCGACTGAAGTCGGGTGCCATACTCCGCGTACCGGTGCGAAGCAGCAGTGTTGCCGCCGCCGCTGAATCAACCCGTCAGCCGGCCACGTCTGCTGCACCGGAGCCTGACACCACCACGAGATCAACGGTCACGGCCGGAAACTCTGTTGCGCCTGACAAGGGGCGCGGCATGCGCGAGGGCGTAGCCGCTGTTTATGTCGTGGAAAGGGGCGATAACCTCTCGTCGATCTCCGAGAAGTTCAACGTTCGCATCGCCGACATTCGCAATTGGAACAACATCCCGTACAACCGTGATGCACTTCGTGTTGGCGACACGCTGGTCGTGGGCACGCCTTCCGGCGTGCAGAAGACGCGTGTTCAATCCGAGCAGGTAGCCGCTCTTGAGCAGCTTCCGCGCGTTCGCACCCAGCGCCATACGGTTCGCAAGGGCGAGACGCTGGCCAAGATCGCTGCGAAGTATTCGATGACGCCGGCCCGCCTGGCGTCGATCAATGATGTCCGGCCCAAGGTGCGCCTCAAGCCAGGAACCATCCTTCTGGTCGAAACGCCCCGGTCGCGTTCTACCGGGAAGACCTCGGTGCAGGCAGAAAGCAATGGCCGGCCTAAGACCTATCGGGTGAAGAAGGGCGATACGATCTCCAGCATTGCCGGTCGCTTCAGCATGTCCGTTGCCGAGCTGCGCAAGAAGAATCCCACCCTGCGGAAGTCCGACATGCTCCGCTACGGACAGGTTGTTCGTCTCGACTAGCCCCCTTCGGCATACCGTATAATGCCCGTATCTTTGCCGCAATGCACGCCATCATACCGGTAGCTGGCATCGGTACACGCCTTCGTCCGTTCACGCACTCTCTTCCAAAGGTGCTGGTGAATGTGGCAGGCAAGCCGATCCTCGGACATATTCTCGACTCGCTTGTAGCACAGGGCATTACGTCGGCAACGATCATCACTGGATACAAAGGTGATCTTGTTGAAGACTACGTGCGGAGCAACTACATGCTTGATGCACGCTTTGTGCAGCAGGACGAGATGCTCGGTCTGGGGCATGCGATATGGGTTGCCCGAGAGTCGCTGGCCGACGAACCAATACTGATCATTCTTGGTGATACGGTGTTCGATGTCGATCTGTCGATCCTTGCAACACGGCAGTTCTCCTCTCTCGGTGTGAAGTACGTTGATGATCCCCGCCGCTTCGGCGTGGTGATCGAAGACGGCGGATACGTCACACGACTTGTCGAAAAGCCGGAAGCTGCCGTCTCCAACATGGCTATCGTCGGGTTGTATTACATCCATCAGCCGGCTCGGCTGCGTGTTGCGCTTGATCGGCTGATCAACGAGAACATCCGCACCAAGGGTGAGTATCAGCTGACCGACGCCTTGCAGATCATGGTCGACGACGGAGAGAAATTCACGACGTTCAAAGTCGAAGGCTGGTATGACTGTGGCAAGCCCGAAACTCTTTTGCAGACCAATCGTTTTCTGCTGACCAAACGCAGCGAAATGCCTCCAGCCCCGGTCGGCTGCGTCTTCGTACCGCCGGTACATGTCGATCCTGCTGCCATTGTCGAACACTCCGTTGTCGGACCCTATGCCTCTATCTCGAAGGGGGCGGTGGTACGCAACAGCATCGTTCGCGATAGCATCGTAAGCGACAACGCGTCGGTTGCCGATATCGCCCTTGATCAGTCGATCATCGGCGAGAATGCCGAAGTGACGGGTCGTTTCTCAACGATCAATCTTGGTGACGCATCGGTCGTGCGTCTGTCCCAGTAGCCCCCTAGCGCAACAACTGTCCACTCCACAATTAGCTCACGATGAAGTACATCTTTACCTCCGAGTCCGTTTCAGAAGGACATCCCGACAAGGTCTGCGATCAGGTGTCTGATGCCGTTCTTGACGAAGTGCTGGCACATGATCCCACTGGCCGCGTTGCCTGCGAATGCTTCGCAACAACGGGTATGATCGTCGTGGGTGGCGAGATCACCACATCGCATTACATCGATCTTCCGGAGCTGGTGCGCGGAGTGATCCGTCAGATCGGCTATGACCGCGGAGAGTATCGCTTTGAAGCCGACTCGTGCGCGGTGATCAATGTGATCAACCGTCAGTCGCCGGACATCGCCCAGGGCGTCGACACCGGCGGGGCCGGAGACCAGGGCATGATGTTTGGCTATGCCTGCAAGGAAACGGCTGAGCTGATGCCGGCAGCCATTCACTATTCACACCAGCTGGTCAAGCGTCTTGCCGATATCCGCAAGACCAATCACCAGCTGATGCCGTATCTGCGTCCGGATGCAAAGGCGCAGGTTTCGGTGGTGTATGGCGACAACGGCGAAGTGGTGGCGGTTGATACGATCGTTGTGTCAACCCAGCACGATCCGATGGAGAACGCCCACAGCCGCATCCATGAGGACGTGGTCGAAAACGTGGTGAAGGCCGTTATTCCGGAGCATCTCATCACCAAGGACACCACATTCCACGTGAACCCGACCGGGAAGTTCGAGATCGGCGGTCCACACGGTGACACGGGGCTGACCGGCCGCAAGATCATCGT
>DNLG01000029.1:5053-7114 GCA_003488525.1 Bacteroidota bacterium
GGCAAGGATCCGACGAAGGTGGACCGTTCGGCCGCCTATGCCGCACGCCACCTGGCCAAGAACATCGTAGCCGCCGGCATCGCTCGCGAGTGCACGATCCAGCTTGCCTACGCCATCGGCGTGGCCCAGCCGGTGTCGATCAACGCCGACCTGCACGGTACGTCCGATGTCAACCCTCGTAAGCTCGAGAAGTTCATCATCGAGAACGTCGATCTGACGCCAGCCGGCATCATCACGCGCCTGGACCTGCGTCGGCCGATCTACCGTGCTACGGCCGCCTACGGACATTTTGGCCGTCATGAGTTCCCTTGGGAACGTCTGGACCTTGTTCCGGCGTTTTCGGAGGCGTTCGCATAACTCGCATTCCAAATCTTCACTTTCACATCGAAAACATGTCAACAACCACAACAAAGAAGACCACGCAGAAGGCCGCCACGAATGGCGTTCACACCAACGGTGTGCACAAGAACGGCGTTGCCAAGAAGGCCGCTCCGCAGGACCGCGTGATGAAGGCTCCGGCCCGTGTGGCCAAGGGTACGATCGCACATAAGCAGTACGGCTACGCTGTGGCCGACATGGCACTGGCCGAGTGGGGACGTAAAGAGATCCATCTGGCCGAGGCTGAAATGCCAGGGCTGATGGCTCTGCGCGAAGAGTTCAAGGGCAAGAAGCCGCTCAAGGGCGCTCGCATTGCCGGATGCCTTCACATGACCATTCAGACGGCCGTGCTGATCGAGACGCTGATCGACCTTGGTGCCGAAGTGACCTGGTCGAGCTGCAACATCTTCTCCACGCAGGATCATGCCGCCGCTGCCATCGCCAAGGCCGGTGTGCCGGTGTTCGCCTGGAAGGGAATGAACGAAGAAGAATTTGACTGGTGTATCGAGCAGACGCTGTTCTTCGGGAAGGACCGCAAGCCCCTTAACATGATCCTGGATGATGGTGGTGACCTCACCAACATGGTGCTGGATAAGTATCCGGAACTGGTTGGCGAGATCCGTGGAATCTCCGAAGAGACCACCACGGGTGTTCTGCGACTGTACGAGCGCATGAAGAACGGCACGCTTCCGCTGCCCGCCATCAATGTGAACGACTCAGTGACCAAGAGCAAGTTCGATAACAAGTACGGCTGCAAAGAGTCGCTCGTTGACGCGATCCGTCGCGCCACGGACATCATGCTTGCCGGCAAGGTTGCCGTCGTTGCCGGTTACGGTGATGTCGGCAAGGGCTCGGCCGCCTCTCTTCAGGGGGCTGGCGTTCGCGTGATCGTGACAGAAATCGATCCGATCTGCGCGCTGCAGGCCGCCATGGACGGCTTCGAGGTTAAGCGCATGATCGATGCCGTCAAGGAGGCCGACATCGTGGTCACCGCCACGGGCAACTGTGATATCATCACCGACAAGCACTTCAAGGCGATGAAAGACAAGGCCATTGTCTGCAACATCGGCCACTTCGACAACGAGATCGACATGGCGTGGCTGAACAAGAACCACGGCAAGAGCAAGGTGGAGATCAAGCCTCAGGTGGACATGTACACGATCGGTAAGCGTCAGATCATCGTGCTGGCCGAAGGCCGCCTGGTGAACCTGGGCTGCGCCATGGGTCACCCGTCATTTGTGATGTCCAATTCCTTCACTAACCAGACCCTTGCTCAGCTGGAGCTCTGGAAGAACGCCAAGAACTACGACAACCAGGTCTATGTTCTCCCGAAGAAGCTCGACGAAAAGGTAGCCCGCCTGCACCTGAAGAAGATCAACGTCCAGCTTGAAGTCCTGAACGACAAGCAGGCCAAGTACATCGGCGTCGAGGTCAAGGGGCCATACAAGCCGGATTATTACCGCTACTAAGACGCAGATCACCCCGAAAATGAAACCGCCCCCAATTGGGGGCGGTTTTTTTTTCACCGTGCTGGAACGGCGGGAACTTCTACCCTACGACTGACATTCTCGCCTCTGTAGCACGAAACAGAAATGTGCGTGCTATATCCGACCCCGTGTGAGTGCAGACATACGGGGTCTTCTTTTTTTACGTCGGATTTGTAGGGGCGAGACATGTAGGGGC
>DNLG01000110.1:0-519 GCA_003488525.1 Bacteroidota bacterium
TGCAGGTATTTTGCTTGTGCTTGTGCAGCGTCTTCTTCGTTTTCTGGTTGTTGATAACGTCGATATCGATGCCGTCGTTGCGATCACCTTTACGCGCGCCGCCGCCATGGAAATGCGTCAGCGGCTGCATCACCTGATCGATGGGATACTTCAGGGGACGGAGGATCCGGCCCCCTATCTCGGCCAGATGCCCCGCGCGATATTCGAGCCACGACTTCGACGTGTGCTGATGCAGATCGGCTCGGCACGCATCAGTACATTTCACAGCTTCTGTGCGGCTCTGGTTCGTCAGTACGCCGACGTGGTCGGGCGTTCAGCAGACGTACGCGATGCCGATGAACGCTTCAGCAATGAGCTGACGCTGGAGGCCCTCGACGCTACGATGCAGCACTTCCTTGTCGGCCAGCAGATGTCCGACCCGCGCGTGCAGGCCGTGTTCGATGCTCTGACGGTCAACACCATTCAGTCGACCATCCAGAGTCTGGCCCGCAACTCGGCCGACCTGCGAAAGCTCGGACG
>DNLG01000110.1:720-7634 GCA_003488525.1 Bacteroidota bacterium
ACGCGCCACGCGCACCGACTGGCCGCAGGGCTGATGAGCTTTCTTCAAGCATGGACAAACGTGCCGGAGATCGCCACGCTCTTCGACATTATTCATGCGCAGACCAGCCTGCTGGCAGCGGGCGACCCTTCCGCGTGCGCGGAGTTTGAGTCGGTCCTCGGCGAATGGTTCACCAAGAAGCTGACGATCCGAAAGGAGAAGCTCAGTAAGAGCTCCAGACAGCACGATCTGCCGGGTGAACCGGACAAGGGGCTTCAGTCGATCGCAGAGATGCTCCGCATCACCTGGAACACCGAAGCCGAGGAGCATCAGCTCACGGTTGCACAGGGCATTGCGGTGCTTGCCGAACGAGCCGCACAGGAGTATGCCGAGATCAAGCGTCGGCGCAATGTGATGGACTTCGACGATATGATCGACGATGCCACAAAGCTGCTGTCGAATCCTGATGTTGCTCCGATCATCCGAGGCTCGATCTCCCACATTATGATCGATGAGTTTCAGGATACGGATCCAACCCAGTTTCATCTGCTCGAGCTTCTTGCTCCGGCCCTGCATGATGCTTCCATCGCCGGACCAAACGTTTTCGTGGTGGGCGATGACAAGCAGAGCATCTATGGATTTCGTAACGCCGACGTCCGCCTGTTCCGGCGCGCGCGACGCTCGATCAGGCGGGCCAACGCTGCCGTAACTGCCGATGACGATGGACTACGACCGCTAACGGAGTCCTACCGCATGCATCAGGATCTTGCCGCCAGCGTCAACACGATCTGCCGGCATGCCTTTGGCATCGTCAGCCCGCCAGATGATGATGACGAGCTCTCGTTCGATGTGGCCTACATGGCTCTGACGGCAGCGGTGGAGCGCTCAACGTCACCGCGACTTTCCTCCACATGCGTGCTGGAGATCACACCCGAGGCACTGGAAGTTGCGTCGGAGTTCGACCATCTTGCCGCCCACCTCGTGCAGATGCTTGATGAGCAAAACGGAGTCGACGTGTTCGAAAAACACGTTGCCAGCCGTCGGGCCCGGCCGGGAGATATTGCCGTGCTCGTTCGTAACAACAGCGCAAAGAGCCAGCTGGCCGACGCACTGCGCCGGCGGAGTCTGCCCTATACCATCTACGGTGGACGGTCGTTCTTTTCTCGACCCGAGATCGCCGACGTGCGTGCAGCACTCAGTGCGGCGATCGACCCGCGCAATGATCTGGCCACGGCCACAGCGCTGCGCTCGCCCCTTCTTCGGTGTCCGGACGTCGACATCGTCAGAGCATCACTGCGTGGACGCAAAACCAGCCTGCAGGATGGCCTTGCCGACCTGGTCTCGTCCGGCGAGGCATCTTCCGAAGCCGTCTTTGCCGTGGGCTTCTTCGAGCATCTGCGAACGCTCATAGCCGTGCAGCCGGTAAGCGATGTGATCGGGCCCATGCTCGATCATTGCCGCTGGCACGCCGCCGTGGCACGCGACGCACGCTATACGCAGATGGTGGCCAACATCGACAAGCTCATCGACATCTGTCGGCGTGCCGAACAGAACCGCTCGGCTTCGCTGGCCGATGTGCTCGCGGCGGTCAGCGAACCGGAACGCGACTTGGAAGCCGAAGGTACGGTGATGAGCACCGACAACGCGATCCACGTGATGACGATCCATGCATCAAAGGGGCTGGAGTTCCCGATCGTTGCGCTGGCCGATCTTGGCTCGTCGGGCAGAACAGCACCCTTTATCATCAGCGATCAGATCGGGCCGACCATCAAAACGCCATCGGAGATCGTTCCTGCCGAAAATGCCCGCGCGATTCTGGAACGGCCACCGGCGCTCTCACATGTTGTCAACCAGGAGCTCGATCGTGAGCGCGATGAGGCCGAACAGCGCCGACTTCTCTACGTCGCCCTTACCCGCGCCAAGGCGCATCTTGTTCTGTGTCTGCCCAGCCCCGATGTGAAAGATGCAGCCAAGGGGCTCACCGGCATCCTGAATGCGGCAACGGCGCAGGCCGGACCGTGGACGCGTGTAACCTGCACAGAGAATATCGCCGTTGAGGGATATCGCGGAACCGGCCGCACCGCAGGCCCCATCACCGTTGCGTTCGAACCTCTCGTTGCGCCGCAGCCGCTGATCATGACGGCAAGTGCTCTCAACAAGAGTGCATCGGCACATACTTCATCGGTGCGACGTCGAATACTTGGCACCGAAAACGCCTCCACCGCCTACGGCACCGCCGTCCACGCCGCGCTTGCCGAGGTCATCCGCAGTGTTGGCCTGCTCGATGATCAAGAGATCGTGCAGCGCATCGTGAGCGTGATGAAGGCTCATGACCTCGACCGTGACAAGGCCCGGAAAGCCACGGCAGAGGTTCTTGCAGTTGTCGACCACGCACTCGTGCGCCAGCATGCCGACGTGCTTCGAACGGCCGTTATCGAAGGGACGCTCACGGCACTGCACCAGGAAACGATCATTGAAGGTGTACTCGACCTGAGACTGACGGCCCGTGATGGGGCCGTGGAGATCTGGGACTGGAAGACCAACGTGGTCCGCTCTGCGCGGCACACCATCGAGGTTGCCGAATCGTACGCCACGCAGATGAGAAGCTACGCCTGGCTGTGCATGCAGGCCGTGCCCGGCTGCGAGCGTGTGCGCACGCGACTGGTTTTTACAAAGGCCGCCGCAGAGGGTCACGAAGTGATCGACGTCACTCACGACTGGGATGCAGGCAATCTTAGCCCGCTCGTCGCTGAATAACTCCGTCGGCAGCGGCAACGGCCGATGACCAGGCCCACTGAAAATTGTACCCGCCCAGCCAGCCCGTTACATCTACGACTTCGCCGATGAAGGCCAGTCCGTCGACGATGCTGCTCTGCATGGTCTTTGATGAAAGCCGGGATGTGCACACGCCGCCCGAGGTGACCTCGGCCTTGGCATATCCTTCCGTGCCGGCAGGAGTAAGCTGCCAGTGCTTCATCGCCGTGAGCAACGCCTCCACATCTCGTCGTGTTATGGAGTTCACCGCACGCGTCATCAGGGGGCTCTCCCAGACATCCAGGAGTCGCTGCGGCAGATGCTGCGACAGTACCGAGCGCAGCTGACGTTTCTCCGACGGGTAGTCGGTCACAACCGCACGGGGATCGGCATCAGGAAGCAGGTCGATCACAAAGCCGGGCTCATCGCGCAGATACGACGAGATCTGCAGGATCGCCGGACCGCTCAGTCCGCGATGCGTAAAGAGGATGTTCTCGCGAAATGTGGCCTTTGTTGTGCGCACTTCGGCCTCGAGTGCCACGCCCGAGAGGTCTGCGAACCTGGCGGCAAACGTCGCGTCAAAGGTCAGGGGCACGAGCGCCGGCAACGGGTCGACGATCGGATGATCGAACTGTCGTGCGATACGGTAGCCAAGATCCGATGCCCCGAGCGATGGGATGCTCAGCCCTCCGGTGGCAACAACGAGGCTGTTGCACTCGGCAACCTCCGCCCGACCTGACAGGTTGTAGGCAACGGTGAACCGATCGCTTTTCGATACCGAGCCGATGATGGTATCGTAGATGATCTCTGCGCCGGCACGTCGGCACTCACTCACGAGCATATCGATAATCTGCTGCGCAGACCCGTCGCAGAAGAGTTGCCCGAGTTTCTTCTCGTGCCATGCAATTCCATAGCTCTCGACAAGGGCAATGAAGTCCTCTGGTCGGTAGCGTGAAAGCGCCGAGCGCGAGAACTCCGCATTCCCGCTGATCATATTCCGATGCGTCACGGTCCGATTCGTGAAGTTGCACCGCCCGCCACCAGAGATGCGGATCTTCTTGCCTGGTCGGTCGTTATGCTCCAGGACGAGAACCCTGCAGCCCCCTGCCGCTGCGCGTGCAGCACACATCAGACCGGCAGCACCAGCGCCGAGGACAATGACGTCAACGTGCTGCAAGAGGCTACTTGGCGACCACAAACGGAACGGAAGAAACGAATACGCCCGCCGAGATCCGCAGCACGTACATACCTGACGGCAGATCTGCCGTGTCGAACCGCACCGAGTACTCGCCCCCGGAGAGCGTCACCGATCCATCGAGCACCGTTCGCACGTTCATGCCGCGCGAGTCCACCACGTCGAGAAACACCGGCACGGTTTCCTGCATCCGGAAGCTTACGGTTGCCATATCGGCAGCCGGTTGTGGTGCGATCTGGATACGCGGACGTCCGGTAGGGGCAAACTTCACAACGGAGATGTTGCAGCGTCCGGCAACGCTTACCGGTGATGCGCCAGAGCGAGGAACGATATCCAGGAATTGCAGACTATCCGAGGTGTACCCACCCGAGGTAACCTCGATGCTGGAATTCACGGAGTCGGGAACGGCCACAACAAACCGCAGCGTCGCAAGAGGTCCGGATCGCAACGTGTCGGCGCCGCGCACGGCAATGTCAATGCGACCCAGAGAGTCTGTGACGGTGGTATTGGCCGGCTCGGCAGCCGAGACCAAGCCGATGTACTTCAGTGCGCGCGGCGCATACGTTACGGCCAGGTCGAAGTTCAGTCCGTTCAGGAAGTACTCAACGCCATTGTACGTTGCCGAGATGTCCTTATCGAGCATGACCGGAACGTCGATCGTATCACCGATCGCACCGGCGAAGGTTGCCGGCACGAAGAACTGACTCGTGGGCAGCAGTGCCACATCAAGCTCCGGTGCATAGCCCCATCCGCCGGCATCCGTTGTGTCGCGCACATCACACGGGTAACCGCTGACAACGCGCGGAGCCGATTGGAAGTACTGCTCCCGGCGCGGGCAGAACCGAAGGGTCACCACGACCGAATCACCCGCACGGACGGAGTCGCCCAGGGGCGGCACGGAGCCAACAAGTGTGGTGTACTCGGGAAGGTCAAGAAGCTCGGTGACGGCATTGGGAACATCGCCCGTGTTGACAACTGTAAGCGTGCGCTCGGCACATTCAAGGATGCGCACCGAATCAAAGGCAACCGGTTGTGAGATGGCGATCTCCGACTTCAGCGCAACGATCGTTCCGCGGTCACCGGTGGCGATCAGCTTATAGAGGATCACGTCCTCCGTGTCGAAGTTGATGCTGTCGATCGTCAGCTTGCTGTTGGCTCTGTTATTGTTGGTGGTTACGAACCTCAGCACGGCAAAGGGCTGCGTCGAATCAATACCGCAGAAGTTCTTCATCGTCACGGCCTGCCCTCCGTAGGGCGAAGCAGCAAAGGACAGCGACGGACGGAACTTGACACCGCCCGTCTGGGAGACGCATTCGTTACCGGTAAGCGTCGAGGTAATGTCCAGCAACCGCAACTGCGTCGAATCAAAATCCACGCGCATCTTGATGTCAACCACCGAAGCATCGATCTTGATCGAACTATACAGCGGAACATTCAGCGTATCACAGGAGATCATGCGGAATGTGTCTGGCAAGGGGCGAAGTGCATCGAAGCTAAACTGCAGGCCGCGTGTCTGCGCAAAGCCCCCTCCTCGCACCAGAACCGTCGTATCCCACCCCACACAGGGAGTGGAGAACCAGAACTTCATTCTCGTGCGGTAGTCTCGCGGGGCGCGCGGACGTTGCCGGATCTGCACGACCAGCGAGTCTCCGGGATCGATCGTCTGCGGCCAGGTTGTTGGCGCAGTGACCGTAAAGATTCGCTCGTCCGGGAAGAACGTCACCGAGTCGACCACCACCCGGTCCTGACTCGGGTTCAGGCGGAAGTCGGGGATCTTCAAAACAACCGAAAGGATCTGTGGACTGGTGACATCGACAACACCGTACGGGAACTGCACCGATGTGGGGCGCGGACGGAAGGTGAGCGATCGCTTGCCCACAAGGAAGGTCTCAAGCGTGTTCGACCATTGTGAGCCGGATGCCTTGATGTGCAGCGCTGCACGGCATTCCATGAGTGTAGAATCCGCCGGCGTGCGTGGACAGAACGTCAGCACCACCGTGTCACGCTCTCCGGGGGGCACGGTATACGGCACGGCGCCCGTTGGCGAATACTTCGACTTCCAGGAAAAGAACTGCGGCTTACCGCCGGGCACTCCTGCCGAGTCGATCCACACTCGCTCGACCGCCATGTCAAACTTGAGCGAACCATTCAGAAGCTCAATGGTCCGGTCGATGCACTCGCATGGTCGTACGTAACCGAAGTTGACCAGCGAGAGAGCACTCTCGAGTTTGACGATGATACCCCGACCCGAGAGCGGACCGGATCCGATGATGGCACAGGGCTCGGAGGAATGCGCCGTCAGCGCGCCTGCAAATGCGCGCGCAGCATCTGGAGCAAACTCTACCTCAACGCGGATGGAATCTCGTGGCGCCAGGGTAAGGGGCACGGCACGACTTGTTGAAACGATCCGGAACCCCGGACTGATCGTCAGCGAGTCGACGCGTACCGGCAACGAGGACGTGTTCTCGACGATCATCTGCATGGTCTTGCGATCGCCCACCTCAACGGTACCAAAGGCCGTATTCTGGGAAACAAACAGCTTCGGCGCAACGGATGTGGCGATCAGCTGCACCTGCCACTCGGCCCGGCTCTCATCACGAAAACGGATGTACGCCCTATCGGCCCGGTCACGTGTCGGATCGGCAGGTGTGTATCGTGTGCGGAAACGAATGGAATCACGAGGCGGGATCGTACGTGCTGTCCCGTTGATCGACCCCGGCGGATCGATGATCGAAATGCGTCCACCGGACTGATCGACGAACTGCAGAGAGTCTATTCGACGTGGTGAGTCGGTAAGGTTTACGATGAAGACCGAGTCCTCCCGTGTCTGACACGAGATAACGTTCTGGGTCTCCATGACAAGGGGCTGAAAGCGGAAGATCTGCATGATGCCCCGCCCCTTGAGGTCGATGCAGTCTGACACGTAGCAGCGGTTTTCGAACAGGCAGAGTTTATCGACATACGTCAGCGAATCCGTCGGCCGGAA
>DNLG01000110.1:7972-9034 GCA_003488525.1 Bacteroidota bacterium
TAGATCTTCCGCTCGATGTTGCAGCCCTGGATGCGCGTCTTGATGATGATCGAGTCGAACACAATGCCGGGCTGGCGCGGAAGAAACCGCACGGAATTGAACGGGTAGCCGGTCTTGGGTAGCAGCGTGAACGGGAAACGGATGCGATAGTGCGTAAAGTCCTTGGGAACAATGATCGTATCGATCACAATGTCCGACAGCGTCAGATTCTGCCACGTGTAGTTCTGCGGGTTACTCAGAAGGCCCGGACAGACGGCCTCGAAACGCATCGTGTCGATACGTCGGGAGCCCGACGTGTTACGGATCGAGATGACCTCCTGGGTTCGCCCGGTAAGCGCTATCGTAACCGGAGTTTTCTGACACTGATCGTCCGTCACCAGCCGCAGCGTATCGCGGTAGTCGGCCGTGGTGTCTCGCACGAAGGACCGGATCACAAGTGTTGTGCACTGACCTGGCTGGATGACGATCGGATAGGTAACGCCGACCACCGCGAAGCCCTTGGGCTCGTTGGTAAACGTATTGCGAATCGTCAGGGGGCGAGGCCTGCCAAGTTGATCGGAGGTATTGCAGACGATGATCGTCGAATCGATCTGTGTTTTGTCCACGCAACCCACCCAGAGCGTATCAAACAGCACGCCCCGACGATTGACGCCGGTTTCCGTGATACGATTCAGCTCCATGCGGATCTGCTGGTTCGGCAGACCACAACGGTTGGTCGGCCGGATCTCCAGAGTGTCGATGAACGTGCCGACAAGTGTTCCCCGGAACGTCACCGTTACCACCTGTGGCGTGCCGCCGGTAAGATTCACCGACGAGGGCGTGATGGTGAACATGCTTGCTTCCGGACCCCTCATCACGAGATTGGCTGTACTACCGCAGACTGCCGTATCGACGATCGTGAACTGCCATTGCGCCACGGTATCGCAAAGAATGTCCTGCTTGACGGCCGTAGGCGTCACGCTCAGCGACCGTGGCACTACCCGGTCGGATCGCAGATTCGATGCACCCGAACGAAGCAGTCCGGAGTGCCCGATGCCGGTGGCATCGCAAAGTGATGAGATG
>DNLG01000141.1:0-5823 GCA_003488525.1 Bacteroidota bacterium
GGTGCAGAGCGGCAAGCCCGTGGGGGTGGTCAAGACCCATACCGGTGCGCCCAGGGTAATCATTGCCAACTCGAACCTTGTTCCGAAGTGGGCCACGTGGGACGAGTTCCGACGTCTTGATGCCATGGGGCTGATGATGTACGGTCAGATGACCGCCGGATCGTGGATCTACATCGGTACGCAGGGCATCGTGCAGGGTACCTACGAGACCTTTGCCGAATGTGCCCGACAGCACTTTGGCGGCACGCTCAACGGGCGTTTCCTCCTGACCGCCGGTCTCGGAGGCATGGGTGGTGCTCAGCCCCTTGCTGCGACGATCGCCGGAGCGGCCGCACTCTGTATTGAGATCGACGAGGTGCGGATCGATAAGCGTATTCGCGATGGGTATTGTGATCGAAAAATGCACAACCTCGACGAAGCGCTGGCGGTGATCCGTGAGTATCAGGAACGTCGCGAGCCCATCTCGATCGGTCTTGTCGGCAACGCGGCCGAGATCCTGCCCGAGCTACTGGAGCGCAACATCATCCCGGATGTTGTTACCGACCAGACCTCTGCGCATGACCCGCTCAACGGGTATTATCCTGCCGGGCTCACCAAGGCTGAGGCCGACGGGCTCCGCATCAGTGACCCGGAATCGTATCTCAAGCGTTCCTATGCCAGTATCGGGGCGCATGTACGGGCAATGCTTGGCTTCCAGGCAAAGGGTGCCGTCACCTTCGACTACGGGAACAACATTCGGGGCGTAGCCCGCGACTTCGACGGTGTGTCCAACGCATTTGACTTCCCGGGATTCGTACCGGCCTTTGTGCGCGAACTGTTCTGCGACGGGAAGGGACCATTCCGCTGGGTGGCACTTTCCGGTGATCCGGACGATATCCGTGTAACCGATGATGCCATCATGGAGTTATTCGCTGACAACCAGCAGCTTCATCGGTGGATCCACGAAGCACAGGACCATATCGGCTTCCAGGGTCTTCCGGCGCGGATCTGCTGGCTGGGCTACGGTGAGCGAGCCAAGGCGGGCAAACTGTTTAACGATCTGGTGCGCGACGGAAAGGTCAGCGCTCCGATCGTGATCGGTCGTGACCATCTTGACTGTGGAAGCGTCGCTTCACCGCACCGTGAAACCGAAGCGATGAAAGACGGGTCTGATGCAGTAGCGGACTGGGTTCACCTGAACTTTGCCCTCAATGCCGTCGGCGGTGCCACTTGGGTGTCACTCCACCACGGCGGAGGCGTCGGAATGGGGCTTTCACTCCACGCCGGCATGGTTGTGGTTGCCGATGGAACTTCTGCCGCAGAAGAAAAGTTGGCACGGGTATTGACTTATGACCCGTTAATGGGCATCTTGCGACACGCCGATGCCGGCTACGAGCGAGCAATCTCAAACACACGAAAGTTTGGCATAGAAATACCACTACTTCCTAAAAGCTGAGTTTCTCACCCAATCGGGACAACATGGCATAACTGCTACGTCGTTTTTACAGAAAACTGCCATTCTGGCAGACTTTGACGACACCTTTTAGCAGGAGTTGCCATGCAAAGCGCTGAATTCCGTCGCAAGACGGGCCTGGCTCGCCCGACGCGGTACAACACAGAAATCACCACAACAGGAGGTAGTGCTATGGATCTCGCACTGCAAATTGAACAGCTGTTCCGCACAGATCGGAACAAGTATCTCGGATTTATCCGCCAGCGCGTCCGCAATCAGGAAGACGCTGAGGACATCCTTCAGGACGTTTTCACAAACGTTCTCGCCGCCTCAAAAGACGTCAATAAGCCTATCGACAACCTCGCGTCGTGGGTGTTCACGTCTGTCCGCAACCGGATCATCGATTCATACCGCAAGAAGAAAGCTGACACGTTTGCTGATCTCGGCACCAACGAGCAGCACGAAGAGGGTATGGACACTGTAGAGCGTTTTCTGGGTGACTACAGCTATTCACCCGAGGAAAATCTGGTTCGGGACACCATTTGGCAGGCTGTTCTGGAGGGACTCGAGGAGCTTCCGCCGGAGCAGAAGTACGTGTTCGTGAAAAATGAATTCGAGGGTGTATCGTTTAGAGAGATGTCCGAAGAGATCGGTGTCAACATCAATACTCTTCTGGCACGTAAACGATACGCAGTCCTGTATCTTCGCAAGAAGCTTCAGGCACTGTACGACAACATCAACGACTGACCCTCAAATGTCGATTTTAACGACAACAACAGCCCGCACGATGATGTACTTCTTCAGCATCGGCGGGCTGTTGGTCGTTAATGGAGCTGCGGTGACCTACCTATGGAACACCATGCTCGAATCCGGTGGAAGCAGTGAGCCCCTTCGCTTCCTGGAAGGGGTTGGCATTACGGCCTTTGCCTACGTGCTTGTATTTGCGATCAAGTACGGACGTGGGGTTAGCCCCCTGATCAAGCGGCAACGCAGTTCCGACACCAGCGTGGAACGGAAATGTGCAGAGATGACCCCCGAACAGCGCGGCGAACTTCGCCGTCATCTTGCCGCAACGTGCGCGCGCGCCGATGAAGAGGTAAAATCCTCTACATTCGTGCATGAGCATCATATCTGAATTCAAGGAATTCGCCTCGCGGGGCAATGTCATTGATCTCGCAGTCGGCGTCGTGATCGGCGGAGCATTCGGTACGATCACCAACTCACTCGTTCAGGATATCATCATGCCCCCTATCGGCATGGTTCTGAGCGGCATCAACTTTGCGGACATCGCAACCACGCTCAAGCAGGCCGGACCCGATGGGAAGGGGGCTGTGGTGCTCAGTTGGGGCAAGTTCATGCAGGCCATCATCAACTTCCTCATCATCGCCATTGCAATGTTCGTGGTGGTCAAGGCCATGAACACTATGAAGCGACGTCAGGAAGCTGCTGAAGCAGCCCCGGAAGTACCGCCCGAACCATCGGAGGAAGTCAAGCTTCTTACGGAGATTCGGGACGCTCTACGGAAGTAGCATAGATCGTAACGTGGGTCGTTCCGACCCTCGCGACGATTATGACGCCGGAAGGGCCGCCGGGTTCGAAGTTCAGGCTGCGCCGCACCGCCTCGGGGTCCTTGTCCCATCCGCGCTTCTTGATCACCGTTCCGCCACCCCATCCACGACGTCGTACTTCCTCCTGCATCCTGCGTGGCGACACGCCCGACGTGATGGTTTCGATGCGGTACGCTGCGTGCAGAGGTGATGCTGCAGGCATGTGCTCGAGAATGCCGTATCCTATCTTCGGGTCGAGAACACCAGCCCCCTGCTCAACAAAGTAGGCGCTGGCAGCACCACTGGCGATAACAGCGTTATGGGGCTCGATGAGATAGGCACCGGAGCCTGCCACAGGGGGCTGTGCAGAACGGGATGCCTCGGACGGCGTCCACGTGGTATGTGCACCCTCTTCTGATAGGAGTGTCACAAGAGGACGTTCGGCGGCACCTGCACTCCAGAGGATACGCTCGCGACACTCCGATCCGATTCCGATATACTCGCTGCCGTAGGACGTCTCAGGGATCACGTCTCCCGGACCCGCCTTGACGCCGACTACTGTAGCCTGTGGGATGCTTGAAAGGGGCGGCTCATACTGCCGCGCATCAAACACACGACGTCCCTCACTACGTCGGGATGGATCAGCCCACACACCATCCCAATGCAAGTTCGTCGGCCCAGCGTCCGGCCAGCGTCCGCACACCACTTCCACATTGCTCAGACCGTGACGTCGGAGATTGCCAGCGGCTATGCCGGCAACATGCGCGTCGGCTTCGATGGTCACCACCCGTCCGGCAACCTCCGCAAGCGCTGCCGCGTCTGCCCCGGGTCCGGTGCAGATGTCCAGCACAACCGGCAGCCCCTCATAGGCCCCTGCATGATATCTGGCGATCCATGGATGCGTTGCCTGCTCGGCCATACGACGTGTAAAGAGCCAGCCGTTGCGGTACTTTCCCAGCACCCGTGCACGCATCGTACCCAGAGCGAGCTCAACCAGGATTCGGGCGCGTTCTGCGCTGCCGTGATGACTGCGAAGTCGATCAACCACAGCCGCAGACACTTCGCCCCCTTCCGAGCCGATCCGGAGGATCGTTTGCTCGACATCGTGAACGATGACATCGGAACCCAGATACGCCGTCATACGTATTCCTTCACCGAAATCCCCGATATTTGCGCCGGGTCCTGCACGACTATTGTCCACCTTTCTGAAAGATTCCTCGCATGAGCAGCAACACCCTCGAAAACCAGCTCAATGACATGGGGCTTCACAATCTTGGTGATGTGTATTACAACCTGACGGCACCTGAGCTGGTGGAGCAGGCACTGACGTTCGAGGAAGGGATCCTGTCGGAGCATGGTGCGTTGTGCGTCAATTCGGTACCGTATACCGGACGTCGCGCAAATGACAAGTTCGTGGTAGAGGAAGACGACACCAAGGGCGACGTCTGGTGGGGCAAGGTAAACAAACCCTTTGCGGAGGACAAGTTTAACGCCCTCAAGCGTCGGGTGTTTGCCTACCTGCAGGGTCGTGATGTCTATGTGCAGGATCTGATCGCCGGCGCCGATCCAACGTATGCCCTGCCTGTGCGATTCGTGCAGGAAGAGGCCTATCACTCGCTGTTTGTGCAGAACATGTTTATTCAGCCAACAGCAGAGCAGCTGGCGGAATTCATACCGGGCTTCACCGTCGTCACGGTCCCTGGCTTCAAGTCCATTCCCGAGATCGACGGAACACTCAGCGAAGTGTTCATCATGCTGAGCTTCAAGCAGAAGCTCGTGCTTATCGGCGGAACATCCTACGCAGGCGAAAACAAGAAGTCGATCTTCACCGTGCTGAACTATCTGATGCCGAAGATCGGCGTCATGTCCATGCACTGCTCGGCCAACATCGGTCCAGGCGGCGACACGGCCCTGTTCTTCGGCCTGTCGGGCACGGGCAAGACCACACTCTCAACAGATCCGGAGCGCGCGCTCATCGGCGACGACGAGCACGGCTGGAGCGATGATGGCGTGTTCAATTATGAAGGGGGCTGCTACGCCAAGGTCATCAACCTGAACGCCGAAGCAGAGCCGATCATCTTCAATCTCACGCGCACCTTCGGAACGATCCTCGAGAATGTGGACATCGACGAAGAGACACGCGTGATCAACCTCGATTCACAGAAATACACGGAGAATACGCGCGCTTCCTACACGCGCGAGCGCATTCCGAACATCGCCGATGGCAACCGTGGCGGTCACCCGAAGAACATCGTCTTCCTCACGGCCGATGCCTTTGGCGTGATGCCGCCGATCGCACGCCTTACGCCGGAGCAGGCGATGTATCACTTCCTCTCTGGCTACACCGCAAAGGTTGCCGGCACCGAGGAAGGCGTCAAGGAGCCTTCAGCTACGTTCTCAACGTGTTTCGGAGCCCCCTTCATGGTGCACCATCCGAGCGTGTATGCGAACCTGCTTCGCGATAAGATCAACACACACGGTTCTCGCGTCTGGCTGGTCAATACCGGCTGGAGCGGCGGTCCGTACGGCGTTGGTCACCGCAT
Source organism: Bacteroidota bacterium (assembly GCA_003488525.1). Classification (GTDB taxonomy): domain Bacteria; phylum Bacteroidota; class Ignavibacteria; order Kapaibacteriales; family Kapaibacteriaceae; genus UBA10438. Next base: position 5,523 of record DNLG01000141.1, read on the forward strand.
GAAGATCAAGCACACCCGTGCAATGCTGCGCGCCGCCCTGACGGGTCAGCTCGACAACGTGGAATTCGTCAAGGACGCGTTCTTTAACCTGAGCATCCCGACCTCCTGCCCTGATGTTCCAACAGAGGTTCTTAACCCGCGGAACACATGGGCCGACACGGCCGCCTACGACAAGCAGGCAGCCCACCTCGTACGCCTCTTCGAAGACAACTTCGCTCAGTTCGCCGATAGTGTTGATGAAGCAGTGCGTTCGGCAATGAAGGCCTGATGACAGGTTTCAGGTGTGAGGTGTGAGGTGTGA
>DNLG01000141.1:5949-8819 GCA_003488525.1 Bacteroidota bacterium
GTGTGAGGTGTGAGGTGCTGTTATAACTGAGAAAGCTTGTTAGTACTTTGCGCGTTCGTGAACACTTATCGGGGTCCCTTCGTAATGCGTGCATTGATTCTATCAACCCTCCTAGCACTCTTGGCGGTCGATTCGCTGGCACAGGGCGTGTCACGCGTTTCAATGGATAAGGGGCAGCGGTTTATCGCGGCTTTTGCCCCCTTCATCCATGAAGCATCCGAAAAACCATTGAAGCGTTCTCTCGAACTCATTGCGACGTGTGAGTTTGAGGCGAACGTGCGATTTCGATCAATGGACTCAACGGGATCGGCCTCGGTTGATACAACGCTTCGGATTGTTCCCCGTAAGCTCAGCGGCACCACCACGTCTCTTGGAGGCATGGTCGCCTTCAGCGTCGATCCTTCGATGCTGGTATCTCAGTCGAAGCGCAAGGCTAAGGTTGCTTTCGAGGTGACGTCTGATGTACCGATCACCCTTACGACCCGCCGATCATGGGGAGGAGGAGGAGAAGAGGCGCATGTTTTCCCGGTGGATCATCTTGGTACGGAGTACCGTGTCCTTTCGAACCCGACCGATGTTTATGGTTTTCGCACGTATACCTGGACGCCGGGCTTTGTAGCGGTGATTGGTACTGTTGATGGCACCCAAGTGACGGTCACATCAGCACTCACATTGATCGATCCGGCTACATTACAAGAGCTTTCTAGCAACACGCCTCACACGTTCACCGTGGATGCCGGTGAGGTTATGATGTTCGATCATACTATCGACACAAGTAAGGTTCACACTGCAGCGCAGGACCTAAGTGGAACTCTTGTGACCTCGAACAAGCCGATTGGCATTCTATCGGGTCATTTAAAGGGGGCTGTCGGCACGCGGTACCGTTCCTTGCCACCCGGCGGCTTGTTTGAGGCCGGAGCGCATTTTGTGCGCAACAATCTCGTCGAAATGATGCCACCGACGACCATGGCAGACACCTTGTTTGTGCTTTCGCCGCTCACGATGTGGTATCCGCGTTCGAAGGATACGTTATTCGACTGTATGATCCCTGGTGACATCGTCAAGTTTGTCAGCACGCAAAACAACACGCTTATCTACAAACAACGTACGGGCGAATCGACGAGGAAACTGCTTGGTACCGTTCAGGCTGGCCAGGTGTTGACGGATTCCTCTCTATTTGAAGAGGCGGTGTACTGGAGTTCAAAGCCTGTGATCGTTGGTGTGTACCTACGCTCCTATGCAAAGATTCTACGCAATACAACAGGCAAGGATGGTTCGCCCGACGTTCAAGGTCATCCTACCGTAGAGGCAGCGATGCCTTCACTGATCACAGCTGTTCCGGAGAGTCGATGGATCACCTCTGCGGTCTGGGCTAAGGTTCCGGGGCTGGATAATTTCTGGATGCTCGTCTTTCGGACTGGTGACGAAGGGTCGATCACGTGGAATGGACGTCGTCTATCATCAATGTCTGGGATCAAGAAGATTGCAAACACACCATACAGCATGATCCGATCCACCGCTGATACGAGCTCTGTCCAGATCATTCAAGCGACAAAGAACGATGTGCGGTTCAACGTGATGGTGTACAGCGATGTCCTTGGCCTCCAACAGTCACGCGCCACGTCTCATCCTACGGGTTTCGATTTCTCGGCGGCAGGACGAGACTCGATTGTTTTTTCCGAAGGCATGGTCCCGCTCAATACGGCACCGTGCGGTGCTCGTGAAGCATCAGCAACGATCAACGGACCCAACGGTATTGCATCGGTGTTTCCGACAGAACGCATCAATTTCCAGCTGGTGCTGAACAACTTCACACGTGGCGACAAGTCGGTGTCCTTTCGGGTGGAGCCGATCGACCCAAGTAAGGGCGGCTCAATCACCGTGCGCATCATAGCAGCGTCAGGAGCATTCGCCGAGCGAACATATTCCTACACACCGCAGGCGCCTAAAGTCGTATCATCCAAACTGCCGTCGTCAGTCGGAGTGAATGTACCCGAGTGTTTCAACCTGACCATCACTAATCCGGAATCCGAGCAGCTGGTGATCAAGGATGTTTCCTTGCTGACGCGAGGAACGTTTGAACTCAAGACCGTCCTGCCGATCACGCTTGACTCCGGGGCATCGGCAACGGTCACCGCTTGCGTAACACCGAAAGCAGTCGGGGCTACGAAGGATACCATCATCATCACGTTGCCCTGCTATACTGCACCGATTGGTGAAATCTCCTACAACGTCACGTCACCGTTGATCGGTGTTGACGACATAGACTTCGGTAGTGTTGATCCGTCTTCACAGCCGATCACGCGGTCCGTTCAGATCACGAACCGTTCAGGCATCGCCAGGATGCTGTTGTCGGATATTCGGTTGACGGGTGGTGGCAGCGATACACATTTCCGATTCGACACTGCCGGACTCGGGCTGCCCTTTGTACTTGGATCAGGGCGTAGCATCACGCTACCGATCACCTACAATCCGGGCGGTGAGGTTGGAAGTCACGCGGCAACGATCCGCGTGTTCAGCAGTTCCGATGGCGCAGATTCATTGATCCGCTGCAGAGCTGAGTCAAAGGTCGTCAGTAGCGTCGCAGAGGATCTCGCCGCCATTAATCTGCATCCAGTACCGGTTCCAATCGGTGGGGTGCTCCGCGCATCGCTGCCACCAGGATCATCTGTTCGTGTGCTTGATCTACAGGGACGTGAGTTGGAGCAGGTGACCATTCAGTCAAGCGGACAGCTAGAAGTTCCCGTATCAGCAGACCGCTACAGTGCCGGCATCTATCATCTGGTGGTCACAACGGGGGAACAGATTCAGACCTTCCGCTGGATAGCGAAGTAGGCCTGATGCCCCATCACACCTCACACCTCACACCT
>DNLG01000141.1:8967-22961 GCA_003488525.1 Bacteroidota bacterium
CACACCTCACACCTCAAACCTCAAACCTCAAACCGTACCGTTGTTGCGAACCATCCGCGTTTGCCGAAGGAGCTGAAGGACGACATGAGGATGGAGTCTTCGTCGACATCAGCCCCTTTCGGGAGCGGGTGCGGATAGACGATGTCAAAAACGTGACTCCACAGCAGGTAGTTAACCACGTGGACGTGATACGAGACGTCGTCATCGACGATCATATCGTCGGAAACGACAAGCGTTGATACGACATAGGAATCATTCTCCCGTTGCAGGTCGCAGTTGTACACCACATCACCTGTCCAGCTGCGCGCGAAGGTGAGCACACCATCATCGATGGCAATGTCCCATTTCTCCTCCATCGAACCCGCACGGAAGACGATACCGCGATCGGGCAGATCTTTCAGGTCGAGCGGATACGACATCGACACATCAACACGAACGGGGTTGGCTGGTCGTTGGCCGAACAGATGCGATCCATCGGACTCCCGCAGCGCCATAAACTGAGCAGCTGCATCGGCATCTGCGGTCGACGTCATCATCGCCGTGGCAATGGCCCTGCAGTCAAAGATCCGCACGCCGAACGGTGATTGATCGGCCTCGATCCAGCGAGGCTCCATGGATGATTCAAGGGGTGATGCTGGCTGACTCATCATGCAAGTTAGGCATGAACCCCCTGCCCATTCTGCACCGTGTCTCGGCACGTTCGCAGTGCCGACAGTGTCAGACGATGTACCTCCTCGGCAACGTCGTGAAGGGGGCTGGCCGACTCCGGATCAATGCACCCGAGGTCGTCGAGCAGGCGCAACCAGAGCTTGACGAGTCGTGTGGCAGTGTTGATCTCATAGAGCGCCGAACGGAACGCCTCCCGCGAGGCGGCTCCCGCCGCACGCTCAGTCCACATGCCGATGTCGGTTGCCGCATCAAACAGTCGCTTGTGCAGCTCAAGGGCCTGTCCGGCTCCCTGACCCAGCACCCAGAGATTCGCAACGCGCAGCGTCAGCTCATAGGCCCGCTGCTGAAGTGGTGTTCCCATGATGTCCTCCGAAATGAGAGTTGGTGTTTTTCTCTCCTTGTGCCGATATCGGACGAAACGTGACAAACCTGCGCTGTGCGCCGTAACTCTGTAACTCCGTAACTCCGTAATTTCCGGTCATGTCAACGCTCGAACTTCCGGTCCTGAACACTCCTGATGCGCCCCCTGCCCCTTCCAACGGGCTGAAGGTATATGTGGAGACCTACGGGTGTCAGATGAATGTGAACGACACCGAGATCGTGCAGGGTGTGATGCATCAGCACGGCTATGCGGTGGCCGATACGGCCGATGAGGCCGACGTGGTGCTCCTGAACACGTGTGCCATCCGCGACAATGCGGAGCGGAAGATCCATGAGCGACTGAACCACCTGAAGTACAACAAGAGGTCGAACAAGGACCTGGTGATCGGCGTGCTGGGTTGCATGGCCGAGCGGCTGCGGGCGCAGCTGCTGGACAAGCAGATGGTGGACGTTGTCATTGGTCCGGACGAGTACCGTCGCGTACCGGAGCTGGTTGAGCAGGCCCGTGGCGGAGAGCGGGGCATTGCCGTGAAGCTCTCTCGCGTAGAGACCTATGACGACATTGTGCCGCTGCGCACCGAGGGCATTTCGGCATGGATATCGATCATGCGCGGATGCGACAAGTTCTGCACGTTCTGCGTGGTGCCCTTCACACGTGGACGTGAGCGCTCTCGCCCCCTATCGAGCGTTGTTGACGAGGCCAAGCACCTCTGGGACAGCGGCTTTAAAGAGATCACACTGCTGGGTCAGAACGTGAACTCCTACCGCGATGAGGAACGGGGCTTTGACTTTGCCGACCTTCTGGCGCACACGGCGCGGGCCGTGCCGCAGATGCGCATCCGCTACACGACCTCGCACCCGCAGGACATGTCGGACAAGCTCATCGACACCATGGCCGGGCACGACAACATCTGCAAGTACATTCACCTGCCTGTACAGTCGGGATCCAACCGCATCCTCGAGCTGATGAATCGCACCTACACGGTGGAGCACTACCTCGGTCGTATCCGCCGTATCAAGCAAGCGATGCCGGACTGTGCCATGAGCACCGACATCATTGCCGGCTTCTGCACGGAGACCGAGGAAGATCACCAGCGCACGATGGATGTGATGCGCGAGGTCCGCTATGAGGGGGCGTACATGTTCGCCTACTCGCCGCGCGAGAACACCAAGGCCTGGAAGATGGGCGACGACGTACCGGACGAGGTTAAGAACCGCCGTCTGAACGAGATCATCGAACTGCAGAACGGCATCTCCCGCGAGATCAACGCCTTGGAGATCGGCCGCACCCACGGCATCCTCGTCGAGGGTCCGAGCAAGCGCAATGCCGCCCAGTGGAAGGGTCGGACCGACACCAACAAGACCGTCATCTTCCCGCACGAGGACGTGCGCGGCTACGTCATCGGCGACATCGTAAGTGTGCACATCGAAAGCTCCTCCAGCGCCACGCTGGTGGGGAAGCTGGTGTAGGAGGGCCTAGGGCAGGTGAGGGGCCACTTGTTCCAGTGACTCAACTACCACATTCGCACCGGCCTCTATCAATCTGTTACGCCGACGTTCCAGTCCAACACCAACAAAATTGATACCCAAGGCGTTGGCCGACCGAACATCCCATACGCCATCGCCCACGTATGTTACAGAGTCGACGTGCTCAATGGCATAACGTTCCCGGCATTTTTGAATTCCATGCATGAGAATGTTACGCCGATCTATGTGATGATCGGCTGTGGACATCGGAATCGTCGCATGGCCGATGCCGGCAGCGTGGAGCTTGAAGGCAGCAGAGTCCCGCCAGCAGCCCGTTGCGATACCAACTGCGTATCCTTTCCATAGCAGATCAGACATGATCATACGGGCACCCGGCATCGGCTGAAAATACTCCGGATTCTTTGAGAAGGCCAACCGTAGGCTCGTCATGTACACACGCTCAATCTCTCCATAGACCTGGTCAGGGGGCTCTGAATGCACCCTTCGAATAACCTCGTCTGCAATACCACTGTCGGTGCTGTGTTCATACGTTGACCAGTCACGAGAGAGCCCCGGAAGATCCAGACAGGTTTCGAGAGCCGCTGTCAGGCATATCTCGTCGATGTGATTTGTATTCGTGAGTGTTCCGTCAACATCAAGAAGGACAACGTGCATAACCACCCCTATTGCTTGACTAATTACACATCAGTTCCCCAAAGTACCCGTCGAAGTCCGATGAAAGCAATGAACAAAAGGATGGGAGCGGCAACAACATAGATCTGCCCGGTTCGAAGAAATACACCGGTCCAATCGATTGATGTATCGAAGAAGCTAGCACTAATGTACAACGTGCAACTTGCCAGATACCCAAATGAGTCGGCGAAGTACATCAGAAAGCCGACGGTTCCCTCAAGCTGATAGAGTGCAATCAGTCGTTCGAAAAGCATGCTGTTGAAGGGTATATAGGCAATGTATGTACTGACCCCCGTGAGCACCATCCAAGCCTCCGGAGTGATACTATTCTTGTAAAACAGCACACTCGAGACTCCAACCAGAACCGCAGACGAAAGCAGAAGCAACAGCTGGGTACGCACAGCGTTGCGATGTTGCTTGATCAGGGCAACGAAGACGAGTATTGCCAGCACGATCACCGTGACGACAATCTCCAATCGGGCAAACAGAGCAGGGTCAGCCGGAAGGCGCAGTTCATGAAAGATATCTACCATGAACGAATCTCGCGTGTCACGATACACCGTCAGAACAACATAGAGCAGTGTCAGAGGGACGATGGTCAAGGACATTTTCCGTAACATCGCCGCCCGATCTTCTCCGGACATCGCACGACGAATACTACGAGAGTGCCTTTCTTCTTCTGACGGCGGAGGTAGTCGATTCAAAAGCCACAACCCGAATCCGATCAGCGGAACAGCGCAGAATGAGGTGAGGAGTGGCGCCCATGAATTCGGAACATCGACCACTGAAGTCAGATATACTGTGACGCTTTTCGCAGCACCACTAGCTAGAATGAAACTTGTGCTCAGAAAAATGCCGATCATGTCGGTGGAGTTTCGTCCCTCAACGAAAGCGAACAGCAAGCCCCATATCAAACCAAGTGACATTCCGTTGAGAAACATCGCTACAAGTCCAATAACTGGACTACTCAGAGCGAACACAAGAAGAAATCCTATTGCGCTTGCTGTCAGTATAACTATCATCACCGATCGTCGTTCCGCATTTGTTGAACTAACCGATTTGATGCCGATAAACTTTGATGCTGTATATCCTAGAATCTGGGCAACGACGACTGCTACTTTGAAGCTAAGCCCTGAGATCTCCACGCCCTGATAGTCAAGTGCTGTGATCGGCTTACGAACGAAGTACATTCCGACATAGACAGCAAAGGAGGCAATGCCCAGCAGCACTGAGGTAACAGTTGTTTGTGAGGGTTGCCTCAGCATTTAAGAGTTTCCACGAGTACATCGCCGAACGCTTCAAACGGTGGCAATCCGGCTAAATCGACAATCTTAGCGCGATCATCCCACTTTCGAACACGCAGAGCATGGCCTGCCCACTCGCACGAGGCGAACACTTGGCATTCCTCTGCTGACATCAAGCCCCCTTGAAGAACAAGAGACTGTCTGCTGGCATTGGAAAGAATATCGGCATACTCCGGTTGAACCGTACAGAGATAGCGCTTTGCCTCTGCATGCAGTCGTACTGTTTCGGTGACCTCCGGCGGAAATCCCAGACACATGAGAAACTCGGCTCCCAGATGACCATGGTCGATGATTCCAATGTGCGTGCGGGGGTGTCGATTAGATGACAGCAGGTGTCCTATATCATGGACCAGAGCAGTACAGACTAACCACGGATCGGCCCCCTCAGATCGGGCCAGGAGTGCACATTGAATGGCATGTTCCGTCTGGGTCGTTTCCTCACCGTCATACTGTGCAGCGCCGCGATCTCGATACATCGCGCAAATCATTTCGACGACAGCATATGCCAAACTCATTATCAGTCTCCCTGATAGGTTCCGCCAACAACCTCTTCAGCCAGTCCGAATGAAAGGGTCATTCCAGCGCCACCAAGACCATTGACGACAGTAATCTGATCGGAAACCGCCTTTACGAACTCAGAGCGATGAAGGCATTTTGCATAGATGCCGATCCATGTCTCATCAATGTTAATCGGCGGCATATCTACAAGGCGGGAAATTTCCTGCATCACAAGATCGTTCAAGTCGGTCCTCATAAATGGGTCGAGCGTATGACCGTATTCATGTGTGTCGCCCATGACTAGCTGCCGAGCTGAGTTTAACGACAGCAACACATGAATTCCATTTGACAGGTATTCCGGTCGCTCATTGGCAACCCTATCCTTGAGAGCTGGCAGACTCTCGAGTGCCGAAAAGGCATCATAATGGAGCAGCGTAAGGCCAGCACAAAGAGCCGGACCAAGTTCCCAATCCATGGGAAGTGCCGACGAACGCATCATCTGAAGCTTAACGCGTAGCAGCTCGCTTTCCTGCCGAACACCGGGAAGGAGTATCTCAAAGTCCTGGCCAGAGCATATATAGGCCTGCTCAAACTCAACCATCTGGTCGGCACAGAACAGAACGCCATCCTCAATCGCCACAGCGTTGACGCCGAATCGGAACTCAACGTTGTAAGCAGAGGCCAGATAGTCAGCAATCCTCGGAATCGCCTGTCGGGGATCAACATTCACTTCGAAGGGGCTCCACATGCTGCCCAGAAGCCCTTCACGTCGAACGGACTGCGCTTTGGCAATTGTCTCATCGGCCGACAACAGCCGAACATCAAGGTGCGCACTTGAGCAGAGTTCGACGAATTCCTCGATCACTCGGTATTCATCTTCCTGATGCACGACGTGAAGACTGCCCTTCTGCGCAAAAAACATTCCTGTCTGTTCTGCCAACTCGGTCCAGATTGACCGTGAGCGAAGTGCCCTGTCGAATCGCCTTCCAAGCGGTTGTCCTATCGGCCAAATGAGCCCGAAGTTGCGGATGCTAGCCCCTACTGGCCTCATGTTCCGTTCAATAACGACAACACTCTTTCCCCTCCTTGCAGCCGAAAGTGCATGAGCCAATCCCACGATCCCGCTTCCAACAACAAGCACATCATGCATTATTAGTCCCCTGTTACGCCGAGATGCTGGAGAATCTCACTTGGTTCGTGGGCAATTGAAGTCGCACCGGCCAACCTAAGTGGGGTCTCGGGATGTGTCCCGTAGGTTACCCCGATGATCACACCACATCCCGCGGCTTCCCCTTGCTTCATATCGGAGGGAGTGTCCCCCACCTTTGCAACGTAGTCTGGATAACGAACCGCGCAGCGCCTCATAACCTCGTAGATCATGTCCGGATATGGTCTTCCATGATCCACATCATCTGAACACACCACTCCGCGGTACCACTCTCTGCCCCTCCAACCGACGAGCTCAATGATTCGTGTGGCTATCTCACGATCGAATCCGGTATCGAAGTAAATGTATCTACCCGAGGCATAGATCTCCGATATAACTTCCTCGATCCCCGGTATCACCGTTGCGGGAGATACGGACGTATAGTGTTCGATCATTGAGCTAATGAACGTCCTGTGGATATCGTCGATGAGACTCTGCATCTCTATCGCTTGCAAAGGTCGTCCATGCTCGATAAGAAGCATCTCGATTGCTGTTTTTTTTGAGATGCCCATTACCGCAGTTGCTCTTTCGTGCGTAGTGATCTGCCCATGCTTCTCGAAGGCATGGCACAGAACTGACGACACGTCACCACTATCGACGATAGTAGTGCCTGCCAAGTCAAACACTACGAGCTTGATCTGCGTCATCGCTTTGATGTAAACGTTAACTCGGAAAGGTTGATGGATTTCGAGAACACTGCGTCCTTGACGACATTGTAGATTTCGAACGTGATCGACGGATCGGCGCTCTCCCAGTTAATGGTGATGGCCCCGAAGTGGTTTTCGTGAATCTCCTTGGCAAGACGATACCTGTTTGGTTGGGGGAAGTCTGTGGACGTGATTCCGCTCGCCGTGAGGTCGTACAACGGGTACGTGTTGTCTGGCTTCTGCATTGAAAGCTCTCCGAAATGCACATCGCCAGACACAAAGACCACACCGTTGGCTTTCGTGCGTGATATGAGATCGATCATCCTTTGCTTTTCGAAAGGCTTCAATGCCCACAGCTCATAGCCATTGAACTCGGATACAAACTGTGTCGAGGTCATGATGATCCGAACTTCGGCTGGCTTCTTGAGTTCATCTTCAAGCCATTTCCACTGGTCTTCCCCAAGCATCCTAGCACTGCGATTGGTATCAACGACATAGTCGTTAATATCCTTGCCCGGAATGCCGGCCACAACCGGCGTGCGGAACGTCCGATTATCCAGCATAATGAACTGAGTTCGCTTGCCCACCGGACCACACACGCTGCTATGATAGATACCTGGATGTTGCCGACGCACCGACGCAGCCGGTTCGTTCCAGAATTGAAGGAATATCTCCTTTGATTCCACCTTCTTGGGATATTCCTCACCACCATCGTTGACACCGTAGTCATGATCATCCCACACTGCCAGAATGGCTGACCGTTCAGCAAGACGCTTGAATTCGGGTTTGCTACCAAGGCGGTTGTACTTCGCCCGCAGAGTATCCATGTTCTCTGTGTCACCATAGATGTTATCTCCGAGAAAGAGAAACACATCTGGATTCCAATCGGCAGCAATGCGAAGGATCGGCTGCGGCAGATCCTGGTATCCGCAGGAGCCCATAGCAATACGTTGAATCGGCTTAGCCGGATCGGGCTGCCTGATCGTCGTTGTGACGAGGCCCTTGCCCGTGCGAAGGGCCTCTGTCATTTGTGCTGGTGAATACTGACTCACCACTACCAGCATCACCAGCAACATCTTGAGCGATTTCATTGAGCGTCCCACCACAACTTGGTATTGATATCGTCAGCCCCCTGCTTGCTGACGGCATCCGCACGATTTGCGGAATTGAGCGCCTGCTCAGAGAGTGGATAGGCAAACCTCGAAGGGATACGGTTGCCATTAAGATTTGATGGGCCCGGTTGCAGCACGGGCAGGCCCGACCGACGCCAGTCAGCCCATGCCTCCATGCCGTTGAAGTACAGCGATATCCACTTCTGTGTGGCGATCTTCACAAACTTGTCGCCTACACCGAAATCAACCGATGGCTGCTGCAAATAGCCATCGGGCATCTTTGTATCAACATGTTCGAATGCTGCCTTCACTCCAGCTTCGTAATAGTCCTTAGCAGAACCAGAAACAAGACCTCGCTCTGCTGCTTCCGCAAGATTGAACTGAAGTTCAGCGAATGTCATGAGTACGCCTTTTGCGACCTTGATTCCCCGAGGCGTGCTTGCATCTTCAAACCAAAGGGTACCAACGTAGGAGATACCACGGCCACTATTTCCGTAGTTCAGGGCATCGACATCACTCAGGCCATTAGGTAGTCCGGCATACGCGGGCGTAGTTGTCGATGCACTCTCCTCGGTCGGACGTCCGTAGACCTCGATACGTGGATCTTTCAGATTCAACAGGGTGTCGGCGAGAGTTTTTGACAGCGTGAATTCGCGGAATGAGCCAACACGAGCAATTGCAAGCGGAAACTGATTCGGAAATGCTGAGAGATACGTGAGTGATGCATTGTCAGCAGTGCTGCCAAAGATTGGATTAGCAGCCTGATTTGAAATGATGGCATTGAGATCCGCTGCGACGTTCTTCTTTCCGGAGATTCGCAAAAGCATGCGCACACGGAGTGAATTCGCAAACTTCTTCCACTTTAGTGAACTTCCCCCGAAGAGAATGTCTCCTTCAATGGTTTCCGTTGTGGTGCCAATGATATCATTGGCAGACTTCAAATCCGCAAGAAGCTGAGTGTAGATGGCTTCTTGACGATCATATACAGGAAGCACCACACCGTCGGCTGCCTTGGTAGCCTGGGTGAAAGGAACGTCTCCGTAAAGGTCAGTAAGTTGAAGCATTATCCATGAGCGCATGACCAGGCCAATCCCGACATAGTTCTTCTGACCCAACTTTTCAGCCGCGTCCATCATGTTTCGAACATCCCGCAGCGTGGAATAGCAGGCGTCCCATGGTCCGCTGACATCTCCCCAGAGATATCGGTCTTCATTTACGAACTGTCGCTTTGCGTTGTGCTGGATCACAATGTTTCCATATGACCAGGCATGGTCCATCATCGAATTGACAGGGGTGCGGATAATGTTCGTAAGTAGCAGCCCTGGCGTAACGGCTGTTGGTGCGTTGGGGTTTGTGTTTGTGACGTCGAAGTCCGAGGTGCAGCCCAACAGCACAGCGGTGAGAATCGTCGCGATGACTTTTAGCGTTTTCATTGTTGTTCCACCAGTGGTAGTTGCTCTGAATTAAAGGGAAAGACTGACGTTGATACCGTAACTGCGCGCTGTCGGAATCTGCATCGCCTCGATACCAGGAATAGCCTGACCGCCGTTGAAACCCATGGTTTCCGGATCGATATGCGGAACCTCTGTCTGAAGCCAGAGATTACGGCCTACCAACGTGACCGTGACGTTACGAAGTGACCATCCCATATCTGCCCATATCGAGTTCGGGAATGAGTACCCGACACGCAGTTCACGAAGCTTCACAAAAGATGCATCGAAGATGCTTGGCTCGACTATTCGTCGGCCATTCGTAATGGCTGTGTGCCACTCGCGCGCCGTCAGCTTGTTCATGCCATTGGCATCCGTGTTTTCTTCGTAGCCGACGAACTCGGTATTGCCACTCTTCGTATATGTGCGGACACCTGTAGTCTTGTCGCGATAAACTTCCACGACGCCCGGAGCGTACACTCCGTTGCCATCCTTTGTTATATCGTAGCCATCAGCGCGACCATCGAGTGTCTCGATGATCTGGCCGCCTTCACGTCCAACCGTCTGCGTATGCGAATACACTTGGCCACCGACGCGGATATCAAGTAGGAATCCGAAGGTAAACCGACCCAGCGTGAAATTGTTGTTGATACCAAAGAGCCAATCGGGATTGTAGTTGCCAAGCAGCTTGCGTGATGATGTCTCGCGCGGACGAGCCACGAAGAGAGTATCTATCGCATTGCCGCTGGCATCCTTAACGATCTGCGAACGAACGTTGTTAATGACACGACCAAAAAAGGGGCTATTTGGATCTGTAACTCGTTCGTAGCCAATTCCGTACATCGCGCCCATGCGCTCGCCAACACGAGCCTCTACAAAAACATTGTTTTTCGCTGCCATGACATAGCTCTTGATTCCGTCGGCAAGCGATACCACTTCAGAGAGGTTCCGTGAAGCATTCACGTTGAGATCCCAGCGGAAATCATCGGTCTTGACCGGGATAGCATTTGCCATAATCTCAACACCGTAGTTACGGATCTCACCAGCATTGATGACTTTCTCAGAGTATCCGGTTGCCGTGGTCAATGGGATGGGGAGGATCTGGTTTTTCGATGTGACGTCGTAGATCGTCACGTCAAGTCCAACACGGCTATCAAGAAACTGGAGATTGATTCCGGCCTCAAGCGAAGTGGAAATCTCCGGCTTGAGGTCGGCGTTTGCAAGACGACTTGACTGAGCGAAAGTCCTAGCGTCACCATACGGGTTTTGCGCAAGGAACACGGCCTGAAGCTGATACGGATCAGTATCATTACCGACCTGAGCAGCGCCTACGCGTACCTTCGCAAAGTTGATGAACTCCGGCAGACTCACCATGTCGGAAATGATCGCGCTGACATTTGCGGATGGATAGAAGTACGAGTTGTTCTGCGATGGAAGAGTAGAAGACCAGTCATTCCGTGCTGTGAATTCAGCAAACAACATGTTCTTAAAGGAGTACGAAGCATTGCCGTACACCGAATTGATCACCTTAGTCGAACGGAATTGCGATTGCTGCAGTTCAACCTTAGTGTTGCTCAGGTTATACACGTCAGGAATGAGAAGCTGAGGAGCAGTAATCTCAAGGTTGCTATTCCGCTGATCCATGCTGTTAGCGCCTGCTGTGACACGAAGAGACATGTCGTCGTTCAGAGGGATGTTCGCATTCACGAGAAGGTCCGTATTCAACTCCGTGAATTCGATAGCTTCATTACGGTACGTGCCAAACTTGAAACGTTGGGTGCTGAAGGCGCGCCGACGGTCGCGTCCTTCATTGCTGTAGTCCAACCCTGTTCGTAGTTGTACGTTGATGTTCTCATTGATGTCATACTTGAGAAGCGCATTTCCAAAGACACGGTCCTGATCCATGCCGTTGGTGTTCTCGAAGAGGTTGAAGTAAGGATTGTCGTGATAGTTGTAGTTGAAGCCAAACTGTGACAAGCCCTCACGGTTTCGCTGCCAATAGTCCCTACTATCTTCGAGATTCACCTGACGTCCAAGCCAGCACGAGAAGAGGTACATGATGTTCTCGGTACCGTACGAAAGGTTAGGCCGATTTCCACTGCTAGTCTTGACGTAGTTCACGACGGCTCTTGCCGAAAGCTGCTTACTCAGCTGATAGCCCCCGGCAAATGCGAAAGTGTTCCGCTGCAGGTCTGTGTTCGGCACGATGCCAGTCTGATCGAGATTTGTCAGAGAAAGTCGAAAATCTCCATTTGCATTAGAGCCCGACACAGCAACATTGTTCGTTATGGTACGACCCGTTTCAAAGAAGTTTGCAACGTTATCAGGTGCCGCAACCCATGGGGTTGGAACAATCTCCGACCCAGCTGGTGCGCTTAGATCACCACCCCGAAAATCAATCGGCTGTCCATTAAGTGTCCGCGGCGAATTGAACTGGCGAATCTTGAGATTTGGATCATACCTCGGACCCCAACTTTCATCAACACCATCGTTGAGACCACCGCCGTTGCCGTCTTTGTACTCGAACTGGCCATTGAGGCCCTGACCGTACACATTCTGGTATTCTGGCAGGCGCAGAGCCGATTCGAACGTGACGTTACTGTTGACACTCACACCAATACCCTGTGTGCCCTTACCGTTGCGGGTTGTGATGAGAATCACACCGTTGTTGGCACGCGATCCATAAAGAGCGGTAGCGCTTGGTCCCTTCAGTACGTTCATCGTTTCGATGTCATCTGGGTTGATGTATGCCGCCCCATTGCCATAATCCGCTTCGAGAAATGAGCGGCCAGCCGACCCAATTTGCTGGTTGGAGATCGGCACACCATCCACCACATACAGCGGCTGGTTGTTGCCGATGTTCAATGAGCGCTCACCGCGAATGGAAACACGCGCAGAACCGCCGACCCCTGAGGGTGAACCTATGACGGTGACACCCGCAACTTTACCTGCGAGCTGATTTACAACATTCGACTCACGAGCAACGGTTATCTGGCTGTTGTCAATTGACTGTGTGGCATAACCGAGACTTCGCGTATCCTTTTCGATGCCAAGCGCTGTAACGACGACCTCACGCCCACTTACTGCCTGATTCTGCATTACAACAACTATGTCACCCTTTTCAGGGACGCCAACTGTGACTCCTTTGTACCCGACCAAAGAGAAGCTAACCGAATCGGCTTGCCCCTCAACACCAATTCGAAAGGTGCCATCAGCACCAGTGTATGCACCGTACTTGGTGCCCTTCACCCGAACGACGACACTCCGAAGGGGTAATCCGTCGTTGTCGCGAACCGTTCCGGTTATCTGTAGTGACTGCGCAAGTACAGATGTTGAGTGAGTGGAAGCAAACAGTGTTGCAAGAAGTACCATTCGTATCGCCGCAGACGATACAGTAGTATGGAGCCACGCTCGCATGAGATTCCCCTGAAAAAGGATCGGAAATGGAACTACCCCCAGTGGTCGTTCGCCTCGGCGAACATATCTGCTTACGTTTCCTGATATCGTAAAGTCCTCGTTGTCATATTGTGCTGAATGTTGTCCCTGCGTGACGCGTGTTACGCCAGGTAACACCAGTACATGCGAATGCTTACATCGCGTATTTTTGCGTTTGCTCCATTACCGCCAAAGCCCCCCCATGGAAACGCTGTTTTATCTTCATACCAAGATGCATCACGGACTGTACCTGCTATCGGGTATGTCGATCGCCGTGGCCCTTGTTGCGATGCTTCGCAAGCAGACCATTTCAGGGATCGGACTGTGGATCATCCGCATCTATTCGATCGTTCTGACGCTGCAGGTGACAGTAGGACTGTTGCAGCTCGCAATGCGCTGGAGCGACCTTGGTGATGGTCTGCGTCATCGACTGGAGCACGGCACGTTAATGCTGGTGGCACTGACGATGGTACACCTCACGCCACGGTTTATCCGTCGGGGCGATTCGGTCGGCACACGCAACACCCTGCTGATGCTTGTCGGCTCGCTGGCTCTGGTCCTGCTGGGTGTTTCGCTTATTAAGCGCGCCATCGCGGGAGCCTGATGTCCACCGTTCAATCAACCTCGCTTACGGCGTATCCGCTGTTCCGACGCGGCAAGGTGCGCGACGTCTATGATCTGGGCGACCGTTTGCTGATGGTTGCCACCGACCGCATCTCGGCTTTCGACGTTGTGATGACCGAGGGTATCCCCGATAAAGGGGCTCTTCTGACGGCGATCTCGCTGTACTGGTTTGAGCACCTTGGACATGTCATCCCGAATCATCTTCTCAGCACGGACGTCTCAACACTCCCCGGGCTGACGGATGCCGAGCGAGCCATGCTTGCCGGACGTTCCATGATCGTGCGCAAGACGCGCCCCCTTCCCGTTGAATGCGTCGTACGTGGCTACCTTGCCGGCTCCGGCTGGAAGGAATACCAGACCGCGCAGACCGTCTGCGGCATCCACCTGCCGGCCGGGTACGGCGAATCATCACGTCTTACAACGCCCATCTTCACGCCGGCTACCAAGGCCGAAGAAGGCCACGACGAGAACATTCCATTCGAACGGGCTGCTGACGTCCTCGGCAGCGATGTTGCCGAGCGCGTGCG
>DNLG01000141.1:23256-29972 GCA_003488525.1 Bacteroidota bacterium
TCGTATGCTGAGGGTACCTCCCAAATGAACTTCGACAAGCAGGTGCTGCGCGACTGGCTGGAGACGACATCGTGGGATAAGACCCCGCCGCCCCCTACCCTGCCGAGTGAGGTGGTGCAGGCAACTCGGGCAAAGTATATTGAGGCCTACGAACGCATTACCGGTCTCCAATGGCAATAAGGCCCTTTCAACTGGACGAAGACGATGTTGCCATGCAGCGTCGGATCAATGACATGCTCGACTGGGGTCTTCTCCTGGGCGTGATTGGTCTTCTTGGCATCGGGTTAACGTCGATCTACAGTGCCGCCTTCGGCCTCGGGTCGGACGCGATCTTTCGACGTCAGGTCCTCTACGCCGTCGTTGGCATTGGTGCCGGTGTTGGCATGTTCTTTGTGCCGGAGCGGTGGCTGAACGACTTCGCCTATCCGATTTATGCTATCGGCATCCTACTTCTACTGGCCGTGCTCAGCCCCCTGGGACATGTTGTCAACGGACAGCGATGTTGGATTCAGATCGGATCCTTCTCGTTTCAGCCCTCGGAGTTGGCCAAGATCACAACGCTGATCGCCGTGGCGAAGTATACCGGACGCAAAGGGTTTTCCATCAGTACCATCCGCGATCTGATATGGATCGGAATCCTGTTTTTACTGCCCGTGGCGCTGATCATGCTACAGCCCGATACGGGTTCGGCAACGGTCTTCCTGGCAATGGCGCTGGGAGTGTATATGTGGACAGGGGGCGACCTGTTTGTGATCTACTCTGTGCTTGCTACACCATTTGTAGCGCTGTCCTCGCTTTATGGTCTGCTGTTCGACAACATCTTTTACTTCGTGGCCATTTCGGCACTGTTCTGTCTCGGAACGTATCTCTTCCGTCGCACGCTTACCGTTACGATTACTGCCTGCATATTGGTCGTCGGCGTGGGCTTTGCCGTGCAGCCGGTATTCGACAAGCTTGAGACGTATCAGAAGAAGCGACTCATCACACTCTTTGAGCCGGAGCGCAACCCCCGGGGCGAGGGCTACCACGTCATCCAGTCCATTCTGGCTGTTGGTTCCGGTGGCATTACCGGCAAAGGATTCCTCCAGGGAACGCAAACGCAGCTCCGGTACATCCCCGAGCAGTGGACCGACTTCATCTTCTGCGTTCCAACGGAGGAGTTTGGCTTTATGGGCGGGATCGTTGTGATCACGCTGCTGGGCTTCGTGGCCCTGCGCAGTGCGGGCATCGCCGCATCGGCCAAGACCTCCTTCAGCAGCGTCATCGCGATCGGTTTCGCCAGCCTACTGCTGTTCCATACGATGGTGAACATCGGCATGGCCGTTGGTCTTTTCCCGGTCATGGGCATCCCGCTGCCGTTCCTGAGTGCAGGGGGAACAGCGCTGATCGGCAATACAGCCATCATCGGGCTGCTGCTGAACATGTACCGTCAGCGTCGACGTAGAGCTGCGTAATGTCAGCGCCGAGCCTCGTCATCACTTGTGGCGACGTTAACGGCATCGGATTGCGGTGTCTTGCGGCCGCCGTCGAACAAGCCCCCTTACACGCCGAACTCACGCTACTGATCGATGCCGATACGCTGCAGCAGGCAATCGACGAATATGGTCTGCCGGGAGAGATCGAGTCGGACGTCTGGCGCATCAGCGGCACATCCATCCGACTACACTCGATCCATGCTCCTGCACAGCTCGCTCCGGGTGTGGAGCGCGACGATGCCGCACGGGCGGCAATAGCATCTCTTGAGGCTGCCTGCAACCTGGTAACCTCCGGCGCAGCCCGGGCGATGGTCACCCTTCCCATCAGCAAACATGCCCTGCGCCGCGTGGGATGGCCCTACCCGGGTCAGACCGAGATGATTGCCGACCATGCCGGTGCAGAACCGCTCATGGTTCTCTGCACACGTACGCTACACGTGGCACTGGCCACTATCCATGTGCCGATACACCGTGTAGCCGGACTCATCACGAGCGAGCGCATCGCTCAACGCATCACGGCGCTGCATGAACACCTTCGCATGAGAATCGGCATTGATGAGCCCCGTATCGCGGTGCTTGGTTTGAACCCCCATGCCGGCGAGCACGGTGAGATCGGCAGCGAGGACGACGAGATCATCCGTCCGGCCATTGAACAATGCCGCATCGCCGGACTGCATGTCAGTGGTCCATATCCGGCGGATGGATTTTTCGGCTTTGGCGCTTACGAGAAGTTTGACGGCGTACTGGCGATGTATCATGACCAGGGACTGATCCCGCTGAAGCTTCTTGCCAAGGGGGCTGGTGTTAACGTCACGGCCAGCCTTCCGGTTATCCGCACGTCTCCCGATCATGGTACGGCATACGACCGCATCCGTAGCGCTGAGATCGACTCTGCCAGCACGCGCCTGGCAATGGAGATGGCCATTGAGATGGCGAATCGGCCTCACGGGCTAACTTGACGGATCTACGTTCCTGACTGCACACAACAGGGAGCAATCATGATAGAGGCATTCGGCTTTTTGCTGACGACTCTTATCTCGCTGATTCCACTCATAGCATCGTTCGTGGTGCTCATGCGCATGCGGACGATGAAGCGGCGCGCAGACCTTCACGAGGCAATCATCGCGGATCTCAGCAGAAGGGTCGCAGAACTTTCGTCCGACGAGAAACCGGCACAGACCTCCGCGGATGCAACACCTGTTGATTCGCCCCCTGAGATCATTCCACCTCCACCGCAGCACCATGAGCAGTCGGAGCGGGAACTGGAAATGGTCTTTGGCGGCACATGGCTGACGCGAATCGGTGCGGTGGCGATCGTGCTCGGCGCGGTCTTCTTCCTCAAGTACGCATTTGACGTTGGCCTGATCAACGAGACCATGCGAGTGATCATCGGCGCCGTCGCCGGGCTGGGGCTTATCATTGGTGCGGAGCGCTGGCGCGCGCGCGGACTTCATCTCTTTGCCCAGGGTCTGGCCGGAGCAGGCATCCCGATTCTCTACCTCTCGGTATATGCCAGCTACAACTTCTACGAATTGCTACCGCAACCGATGGCCTTTGGTCTGATGTGCATCGTCACCGCTATTGCCGTTGGCGTGAGTCTGCGTCATGACTCGGCGGTCATCGCTACTATGGGTGCGCTTGGAGGTTTGTGCACTCCATTTTGGCTCTCGACGGGTGAGATGAACACGGTCGGCCTGTTCGGATACCTTCTCGTACTCTTCATCGGCATGTTGTGGCTCAACTATCATCGTCCCGCATGGCTGTCCGTCTCTGCAGCAGCACATGCCGGGGTTTGGGTCTTCTGGTCGTACTGGATGAGTGTTCGGAATTCGATGCCGGATCCTGACGTGCTCGAAGCAACGATCTTTGCTTTGGCATTCCTCTGCGCCGGTGTTCTCTATCAGTCAATCATCGAGCGCCACGGCAACGTGCGTCCGTACGCATGGATCGCCCGGGCACTGCACGGCATGCATATCGTGGTGATGTACTTCATGACGCTCGGCGCAATCAGTACGGACATCGCCTGGGAAAATGGAGCCACTGCGGGACTACTAGGGGTGGCGCTCATTGTGATCGCATTGCTCTTCCGTCGAGATCAGCATTCAGACACTGCATCGATGTACATGGTACTGGGTCTGCTTGCTCTAGGTCATGCAACGAGCTTCATCAATGGCACCTACAACCAGTCCATCGGCCTGGCTGCTGTCAGTCTGTCATCCATGTACCTGCTTGGTAACCGGCAGTACAAGGCCGAAATGGTGGTCATGGGCCTGATGCTCTGCCAGTCGCTGGCGATGGCTCTGCCAGAAGCCGCATTCCGGAGTTTCCCAACCGTTTCATTAGCCCCTTTCCTCAACGGGAGAAGTACGGCACTGATCATCAACGCTGCCGCCGTCATTGCATGGTCGGGCTTTGCCAGCACATCGCTGCGTCTGCCCTCCATCATACATTTCCTCTTTTCAGTCTCGGGGTATCTGATACTTGTCTGGTGTGTTCACCTCGAAGTGTTCAGCCTGACGGCAAACACCGATCTTGTAGTCTACCCGATGATCTCAGCTGTAGCGTCCTGGCCCACCGCGTATGCTCACGCTCTGGCATCAATGGTCAGCGTACTGCTCTTCAGCCTCATGATCCTGCGGCTGCGTGTTCCTGCACGGCAAGACGTCGTGATTGCCGGCGTGGCTGGCTCTGCGTTTGCCTGCCTGTGGTGGCTAACGCATGTAGTGCAGGCAGAGGATCCGTCGATGATCGCTTCATACATCAACGCGCGCATGTTCTCGGGGGTGGTCATCTGCGCGGCACTATATGTCACCGCCCGAGGCACAGCGGCTTCCGAACTTCCTCGCCTGGCGCGTCACGCCAGTAGTATCGTCGGCGCGTGTCTGGTGATCTTCTCTTTCATCTTCGTCACCATCGAAGTGGTCTGGCCTGAGGTGATCGCCATCCACGTTGCCGAAGGTGACGGGAAAGCTTCCGCACTCGTTGATGCGTGGAATCGATTCCATCTTCGCATGTCGGCAACGTGGATCGTGTTCTCGATCCTTCTGATGGTCATCGGCTTTGTGCGACGCATGCGACCGACGCGCATCGCGGCGTTGATCCTTCTGGTTGTGACCATCGGTAAGGTTTTCCTCTATGACCTCTCATTTCTGCAGCAGCCATACCGTATTGTTTCCTTCATCGCACTCGGCGTGATCCTGCTTGCGGCGGGATTCATGTATCAGCGTTTCAGGAGCATCATCTTCGAGGAAGCAACGTAGGCCGGGATCACGCTTACTTGTTAAGCAAAAACGTGTCGCATGGTAGTGAGTTCGTAGTCCCGGCGGGCCTTGCCGTAGGGCTGCATTGATCATCAACTCCGAGTTTACGCCGCAAGGTTTGAACCACGGAGTTTCAATGAGCAGCTGCTGGAATGTCGCATGGAAGCCATCGATCGTTGTCGCATGTATCTCTGCCCTTTTACTGTGCAGCCGCTCGGCTTCCATGCACAGGATCTTGTCCGGCACGGCTGAGTCTGGCGTCGTTGCTGGCACATTCTTGGCAATTCCTCTGCTCCCGGTGGTCTTCTTCGATTCCGCATCATCGGACATTCCGGAGCGATATGATCTTGAGCCGCTTGAAGGGGGCACTTCATCGGGAAGGTACCGAACCTTGCAAGATGCGTATCTGCGTGTACTGGATGCATTAGCAGAGCAGATGATACGCTCCTCTGACGAGCGTATAACCCTTGTCGGATATGAGGATGCAAGGGATGGTTACGGCGAATGCTATCTGGCTCGGTCACGCGCAGAGCGTGTGAAGAACTACCTTGTTCACGACAGGGGAGTACCGCCAAAACAGGTTCGCGTGATCCACTCAAACACATCGTGCGTGCCCCCTGAGATCACCTCCGTCAGCAACCGTTCATGTAACGACGAGTATCGTCGAGTTGAGATCCTTACCAGCGACGGTGAGCCCTATCCGATCATGCTGCGACTGCCATTGGGGTCTATTCTCACTTCAGCATTTACATCTGCCCTTCCGGTAACGTTCGATGTACGTAGCAGCTATGTTCGCCGGTATCATCGTGAGCAGCTCCGACGGTTTCTTGACACCATCCCACATGGCACCATGTTGACGGTGATCGGTGGTATTGACCGTCGCTACGGCGGGCACGAGAAAACAGCACTTGCAGAGAGTCGTGCTTCGGAGGTTGAGAAGCTGATCGCACGGCAGAGACCCGACTGTGTTGTTCATCGAGCCGTGAACCACAATGGGCGGGGGAGCGTGTTACGGTTGCCGGACTTTGATCTTCCGGAGTTGCGCTACATGTCGCGTGTCGTCGTCGTGCGTGTCAACTCCGGTTCCGCCGGATCGATGCATCGCTAGTAACGGTGCATGCATCGACGGACAAAGCCCCGAGACGGCGACGTCAGGGGGCTTTGCAATGTGCAGTCGACACCGCACGCTCGGTGCACCCAAGCGCAAGCGTACGGCTGACCGCCTGCCGTGATCTTCATTCGACAATGCCGATGTTCAGGCCTGCCTGTGCAGGTCGGCACAGTTAGGATATAGTTCGTGATCTGCCGAGGGCTGCCCAAAGGTCGCCCACGCGCGCAATCTCACACGCCCGATCAGCCCCGTTCATTGACCTAGGTTAAGTTCGGTCGCGTTGACAGCTCGTTAGCTGCCACCTTTTGTTGCTAGCTTCTTCCGGATCCGGCTAAGACTTTCCGGCTGGATATTCAGATAGGAAGCGATGTAGTATTGGGGTATTCGCTCGTAGACGTGGGGTCGTTCCTGAAGCAGTTTCAGGTATCGCTCTTCGGCGCTGAGTGTTGTGAGGTGTTTGGTTCGATACTTTATGCCCAGGTATGCGCCTTCGGCGGCCATACGACCGAACCTCTCGAACTTCGGGATCTCGATGTAGAGCCGTTGCAGAGAGTCTCGCTCAAGACACAAGAGTTCCGAGTCTTCGATCGCATCAACGTAATTCTCTGCTGGATCACCGGAGAGAAAGCTCTCATAGTCCGTATACCAGCTATCCTCAAAAAAGAACTGGGCGGTCTTTTCCTCACCATCAACAACGTAGTAGTACCGCAGGCAACCGCTATTGATGAAGTAGATGTCCCTGCAGTCCTCTCCACTTCGCAGTAGCATCTCCTTCTTCTTCAGTGTCTTCTTTCTAAGAAGAGACGTAAAGAAGTCGAACTCTGCCTTTTCAAGATTGAGGATCCGGGAAACTGAGCGCTCAATTTGATC
>DNLG01000122.1:0-2316 GCA_003488525.1 Bacteroidota bacterium
TTTTGATTTTTCTTTTTTATCTTTTTTTTTTCTTATTTTTTATCTTTTTTTCTTCTTCTGTATTGATTCTTCCGTCATCCGTCATCTGTCAAGCGTCATCCGTCATCTGTCATTCGCTACGATCTGACATACAGCCACAATGATGGCACAGACGGGCGCATGGATTTCCTGCGGCCAGGGGAAGAGGACAGAGAGCATCATGAGTGTTACGGCAAGACCGGAGATGATCTCCAGAATTCCGCGGCGGCGACCTGAGGGCACGCGTAGGATGTTCATGGCCATGATGCCGCTCAGACCCAGGTTGATGCCGATGAAGGCCATCGACAGGGCAACGTGCATGATGATCTGGGCAGTAACCAGATACTCGGCCAGTTCCCTATCGGCCATTCGCAGGGCCGAGAGGCCGAGGATGAAGATCCCGCAGGCAAGAAACACTCCCTGAGCAGCTTTGGCCTTGTTCGCACCGAAGTAGCGTCCGGCCATGTAGCAGGCATAGACACAGGCAACGCCAACGCTCGAGAAGATGCGCTCAAACGGCCGGGCGGTAAACCCATCACCGCCGGAGAGTGCCAGCTGCGTCAGGGCGGCTATAAGTGTCGTGACCACAAAGATCCGCAGCCAGGGATCGATACGTTGTGACGGTGCTAGCATGCGCCACACTCCCCCTTGGCCGTCGATGATGATTCAACCTGAACGGTGATGTGGCTCAGCCCGTACTTATCATGAAGCGCCGCCCGCACAGACGAGACAACGTCGTCAGTCGGAAGATCACTCACCACATGGAGCGAAGCTGAATACTCCTTCATGCCCAGTTGCCAAACGTGAACATCGTGCACATCGACAATACCGGTGAGACCGGCAACGACCTGACGCAGCTCGACCGGTGAGATCTGGGAGGGGGCTGACTCCATCAGGATCACCGCTGCCTGACGGATCACTCGCACGGCACCTCTTGTGATCATGATCGCAATGGCGATGGAGATCAACGGGTCGATCATTTCCCACCCCGTCAGCTTGATGACAACCGCTGCGATGATCACACCCAGACTTGAGAGCAGGTCGGTGATCACATGCAGGTATGCGCTGCGGGTGGTGATATGCTCGGACCGATGCAGATAGAATGCGCTGATGGCATTGGCAACGAATCCGACGATCGCAACGTAGAGCATCAGCTCAGAGTCGACATGACTGTGCTCATCACCCATCATGCGACGCACCGCTTCGATCACGATGTAGATGCAGATGCCGATAAGGAGAAAGCCATTCGTCAGCGCCGCAAGGATCTCGATCCGACGCAGACCAAACGTGTATCGAACGTCGTGCTCGGCTTTAGCCTTTGCCGCAAATCGGAGTCCGAAGTAGGCGATCAGCAGCGACGCCAGATCTACCAGCACATGTCCGGCGTCGGACAGCAGCGCAAGACTCCCCGAAAGGAAGCCGCCGATGACCTGAGCGAGAAACACCACTGACGTTAGGGTGACCGCGATCCTCAGGGGGCGAATATCGGCGTGATCATGAACGTGGTGATGATGATGACCGTGATGGTCGTGAGTATGCTCGTGATGCATATGTGTGTGGCGTGGCCCGATTCCAATCGGACGAGGACTAGTGTTTGACTCGGAGAAGCATGGAGACGATCATATCCCAGTAACAGATCACCAGCACGGCGGGTGCGGCAAACAGCATGGAATCGAACCGGTCGAAAACGCCGCCATGACCCGGGAGCACACCGCTCGAGTCCTTCACGACGGCATCACGCTTCAGCAGCGATTCGGCAAGGTCTCCGATGGGGCCGACGATGCCGACCACCACACCGCAGGTGATAGCCATATCCAGAGGAAACGTCGGGATCAGGAGCTTCGTCATGCCAACGAATGCGGCTGTGGAGCCGACGACGCCGCCGATAGCCCCCTCCCATGACTTCTTGGGACTGACACGAGGGAAGAGTTTATGCTTGCCAATGGAAAGCCCGACGAAGTACGCGGCAGTGTCGGCCAGCCAAACAGACACAAAAAGCGTCATCATCAGTGACGCGCCCGTTTCACCCCAGGTACCCCAGAGAAACAACCGGTCGATGTGCCGCAGGGCAAACAGACTCGCCATGCTCAATCCGATATAGAACACCCCGAACGCCGTCAGCGCCGTATTCAGCATGGCGTTCTCTCTCGCGCGGAAGAGCTCCGCAGCCAGAGTGATGAGCGTTCCGAGAAGCATGAACAGGCACAGGTAGCCGCCGATCATTAAAATCCCCAAACCCTCAAAATGGAACTGTTCGGATGTCTGATCCTCCGCGCCCGACGCGAACATCCAGCCCGA
>DNLG01000122.1:2332-4987 GCA_003488525.1 Bacteroidota bacterium
CGGAAGAGCTCCGCAGCCAGAGTGATGAGCGTTCCGAGAAGCATGAACAGGCACAGGTAGCCGCCGATCATTAAAATCCCCAAACCCTCAAAATGGAACTGTTCGGATGTCTGATCCTCCGAGCCCGACGCGAACATCCAGCCCGACCAGAGAAGGATGATCGCTGCCCATACCAGACCTACGCTTTGATTCGGACTTGCGTGTTTGGACTCGGCAAGGTGATAGAACTCCCGAAGGGCCTGAAGAGCAACCAGTGCAATGCTGATGGTGAAGAACCATCCGCCCAGATACACAACACCAACGGCCAGCGGGATGCCCACGGCGGCCACGGCAACGCGTTTTGTGAGATTCGTCATAGTGCGAAGCTACGTAGTTTCGTGGGCCATGAACGTATACGACATCAACGACACCGGCGCACCAAATGTGCTGCTCACAGGCGAGGCAGACTTCCTGCAGGAGTTTGCCGGCATTCTCTCACGCAAGGGTGTGGCCTTCTCGATCCTGCCGGCACTTGACCTTCTCGATGAACTTGAGTCAGAGAATGATTATGATGGCGTTGGCAAGCATCTCTCCGAGGAATACGGACCCTATGCAGAACGGCTGGTCTTTGATCTCCACCCGGAGGAGGGCACCTTTACGCATATCATCGACCTTTCAGTGACGAGCCCGACAGAGCATCGCCTGACCATCGACTATGCGGCAACGTTCAACCCCAAGGCTACAGTTATTGTCAACGTGCTGTGCGCCACCGCTACCGAGATCGGAATGATCACCGAGACCGGCAATCGCGTGATAGGAGTCGCACTGGTTCCAAGTGTCATGTCGACCATGACGACAATCGACATGGCGGCCGGACTCAACACCGAGCCCCGTCACGTTGAGAGTGCCAAGGGGCTGCTGCGTCAGCTCGGATACGCCGTCGAAGTAGTGCAGGACCGCGTCGGCCTCGTGCAGATGCGCGTACTGGCCATGCTTATCAACGAAGCTGCCTTCGCTGTTATGGAAGGCCTGGCAACGCCGGAAGACATCGACAAAGCCATGATGCTCGGTGTGAATTACCCCAAGGGGCTTCTGGCATGGGCCGACGAGATCGGCATTGCCATCGTGACGTTGATCCTTGACGGCCTGCGTCGCGAGTATGAGCAGGAACGCTACCGTCCATGTGTTCTGCTCAAGCAGATGATGCGTGCCGGATGGACCGGCAAGGCAGCAGGGCGGGGCTTCTATACGTATCGGTGATCTAGCCCATGCGAGTGCATGTTTTTCTTGATTTCGACGGGACCATCAGCGTCAACGACATTGGCGATGAGCTGATCTCCACCTTTGGGTCGTTCGAGCCTCTTCATCGTCTTCTTCTTGATCGACAGATTACCGTAGCCGAGTACTATCGTCGGGCTGCCGCGAGCTTCACACATGATGCTCTACCGGAAACGGTATCGGCATTTGCTCTTACCCAGCACCTTGATCCCGGCATTGGTCCGCTTGTGGAATGGTGCCGTGCGAACAACGTGCCGGTAACGGTGGTCAGCGATGGCTTCGACGTCTACATCCAACCCCTGCTTACCGAGGCCGGCGTGATCGATGAGGTTGCGATCCATAGCAATCATCTGAGGTATGAAGGGGGCTCATGGATACCGTCCTTTCCGGCCGCCAGCGAGTCGTGCTCCTGCTTCTGCGCCTCCTGCAAGCGAAACGTTGTCCTCAGCCGCATTGCCGATGACGATGTCGTTGTCTACGTCGGTGACGGCCTCTCCGATACCTGTGCGGTACGCTTTGCCGATGTGGTCTTTGCCAAGGGAACTCTTGCCGCCTCTTGCAGGGAGGAAGGGATACCGCATCATACGTACCGGTCACTGACAGAGGTTCTCATCATCCTGCAGCGCCGCCATGCCGAGAATGACTTTCCCCGCCGACGTCAGGCAGTTCTGGCCCGAAAGCGTGCGTTTGAGTCGGAATAGGTTAAACCGAACGTCATAAACGCGGGTCTTGGTCCCCGTTCATTTACTGGAGACAACCATGACACGCCCCTTCCTGATCGTTCTATCCCTTCTTGCGTTCACCCTTCCGGCACTGACCCAGCAACAGCGCGCCAAGCGACAGGAAGCCGTCAAGGAGTTGCGCACAGAGCTACGCCAGTGGTTCATGCGCGATGTGCTTCCGACAATGAGTCGCATGCACAGCGAGTACGACGCATCGCTTTCACGCGAGGACCTAGCCACACTCGCACGCCTTCGCGTCGATGCCAAGCGCCTGCGCAGTCAGGTGCGTGCCGATATGAAGTCCCTCAAAGGTGACTTCGAACGTGGCGGACGTGCCGAGCTGCGCAATCGCCTGAAGGCACTGCGGGAAAAACATCGTGAAGAGTACATGCGCATCGTCGAACAGGTTAAGCCCATCGCCAAGCGCTCCCGCACAAAGCTGCGCGAACTCTTTGACGCAAATGAAGAAAAGATCGAGCAGTGGCGTGCTCAGTCCCGCAAGATTATCGGAGACTGGAAAGACGATCACGACGAACTCGGTCTCAACGACCGCGGCGAAGGCCGCCTGCCCCTGCTGGGCTCATCAGACCCACGTAAGTCCGCCCTTCGCTTTATCCTCTGGGATGGAACGGTAGATGAGAGTGACGAGTGACCACCTCACACCTCACACCTCACA
>DNLG01000122.1:5142-8885 GCA_003488525.1 Bacteroidota bacterium
TCACACCTCACACCTCACACCTAAAACCTCAAACCTCACACCTCTAGCTATATCTCCATCTCACGCTCTTTTCGATGGCGACGATCACATAGCTGACCACGCTCATTGCCAGGATCATTGCCCACGAAGTCACTCCCAAGGGGGCTGTCTGGAACGCCGAATTGAAGAAGGGCGCATAGGTGAACGCTAGCTGCAGCAAGGTCATGAGCGCAGCCCCGTAGACCACCGTCATGTTCGATGAGATGGGTGCTGCAGTTGGCGATACGAGTGTTCGACAGTTAAACAGGTAGAACATCTGAATGAAGACGAATGCATTCGATGCAGCTGTCTGTGCAACAGCCAGAGGGCTTCCGGAGGAGAGCTCCCACAGGTAGATGCCGAAGCCCGCGGACAGGAGTAACGTGGTCATGAGTCCGGTTCGCATAACGATATCGCGCGAAAAGAGCGGCGCATCGGAACGTCTCGGCTGACGTCGCATCACGTCGGGCGGCATCGGTTCAAAGGCAAGGGGCAGACCAAGGATCACGGCCGTGGTCATGTTGATCCACAGGATATGAATCGGCAGGATCGGAAGCGCAACGCCCATCGCTACAGCGGTGAGGATCACCAGACCTTCGGCGGCATTCGTCGGCACCGTCCAGATGATAAACTTCATGAGATTTTCGTAGACCGTTCGCCCCTCCTCGACGGCAGCCACGATCGTCGTGAAGTTGTCATCCGTCAGAACAATATCCGAAGCGTCCTTGGCCACGTCGGTGCCACTTCGCCCCATGGCAATACCGACATTTGCGGTCCGCAGTGCCGGTGCATCATTCACTCCGTCGCCGGTCATGGCTACCACATGCCCCCTTCGCTGCAGCGCATGCACCAGACGAAGCTTCTGCTCTGGCGTCACGCGTGCGAAGACGTTAAACTCTTCGGCCACGGCTTCCATCTGCTGGTCGGTCAGATCTTCAAGCTCACGTCCGGTGCGAACGAGCTCACTCGGATGACCCGATGCATGGACGATCCCGAGTTCACGTGCGATCGCTACGGCCGTAATGGCGTGATCGCCGGTGATCATCTTGACGCCGACACCGGCCTGCTGACACTCGGCAACCGAGGCACGAACTTCGGCTCGAGGCGGGTCCACCATGCCGACGATGCCGGTAAGCACGCAACCGCTCATCACGTCATCGGCGCTGATCTGCTCGGGTATACCGTCGACCTCCTTCATCGCACAGGCCAGAACACGCAGACCCTCAGCACTCATGGTCTCGACGTGGCCGGTGATGGACTGGGTATCGACATGTGTCGTTTGCCCGTCGCGCAGAAGCATACGCTCGCACTTCGGGAGCAGCGACTCAAGACTTCCCTTGAGATAGATCCGTGATGTGGTCGGAGACATACGATGCAGGGTGGCCATGTACTGCACGTCGCTCGAAAACGGAATCACATCGACGAGAGGCATCAGTTCCTGCTCGACGTCGCGGTGAATCGAGGCCTTCATTCCGGATACGACAAGTGCCGCCTCCGTGGGGTCACCAACGGCATGCCAGGCGCCCTCCTCATGCTGCACAACGGCTGTTGAGCAGAGCACTCCGGCACGTAGCGTTTCATGCAGTGCCACATCACGTCCGATGTGTGTGACCCGCGTATGCCCTGCGTCATTATCTCTCAGGAGAATGTCGCCTTCCGGACGGTAGCCCGTTCCTTGAACCACGTACTCGTCCGACGCGGTCGTCACCGCCACAACGGTCATCTGGTTCTCCGTCAGCGTACCGGTCTTGTCACTGCAGATTACGGTTGTGGACCCGAGTGTTTCCACTACCGGCAGACTTCGCACGATGGCGCGGCGTTTTGCCATGCGATTGACGCCGATGGCAAGGATGATCGTGACCGCTGCCGGGAGGCCTTCTGGGATAGCTCCCACGGCCAGTGCCACGGCGGCCATAAGCATGTCGACAGGGGCTTCACCCCGCATGACGCCAACACCAAAGGTTCCTGCCGCCAGCACCAGGATCGCTACAAGAATGATGTTGCTGAAGCGCGCGATCTGTATGGTGAGGGGCGTCTGCAGCGTCGGCGCCGACGTCAGCAGTGCCGAGATCGTGCCCACCTCGGTCGAGGTACCCGTGGCAACAACAAGCCCCATGGCCGCACCGCGCGTAACCACCGTGGAGGCATACGCCATACTCGCACGGTCGGCCAGCACGGCACCGGCGTCCACCGGACCTGATTGCTTTTCGCTGGGCACGCTCTCGCCCGTCAGCGCCGCCTCTGCAATGGCCAGGTCCTTCACCCACGTCAGCCGCAGATCGGCCGGCACACGGTCTCCGCTCTCCAGCACCACGAGGTCTCCGGGTACCAGCTCGTCCATGGCAACATGACGTCGGACGCCGCTACGGATGACGGTTGCCGTGCCGACCACCGAGTTGGCCAGACGCGCCAGAGAGGAGATGGCCTTCCCCTCCTGGATAAATCCGATGATGGCGTTCAGCAGAACAACACCGAAGATGACGGACGTGTCACTGATCCCACCGATGATGGCCGTGACGATTCCGGCAGCGATCAGAATGTAGACAAGGGGCGCATGAAACTGCCGTAGGAATCTCAGCAGAGGATGTTCGGCGCGACCTTTCGGAAGGACGTTGCGTCCGAAGCGCGCAACACGTTCGTGAATGTCATCGTCGCGCAATCCGTTTGTGCGGGACGCGCCGAGGGCTGCCTCGGTTGCTTCTATCGAGGATGAGTGCCACTGTACATGCATGTGAATTCGATCAGAGGATGATGGTCACGTATGGGTCGACCGCTTCTAGCAACGACCCGCCGGCCACGCTGACGCGCACCGCCTCGATATCGTGGTAGAGCACCGTGTCTTCTTCGCGGAATGGGACAATTTTTCGGATTGCCTCCATCGCCTGCTCAATGTGCTTGGAGCTCTTCAAGGGGCGAAGCAATTCAATTCCTCGCGCTGCGCAAAGAATCTCAATGGCGATCACGGTTTCGACGTTGCGCATCACGTCCCAGAGCTTGCGTGCGGCAATGCTGCCCATTGAATTATGGTCTTCCTGATTGGCCGATGTCGGAATACTGTCAACACTCGCAGGATGCGCCAGTACCTTATTCTCGCTCACAAGCGCAGCAGCCGTGTACTGCGCGATCATCATACCGGAGTTCAAGCCCCCTTCACGCGTAAGAAAGCGTGGCAGTCCGCCCAGCGCGTGATTCACCAGGCGCTCCGTGCGGCGCTCGGAAATACTGGCGAGCTCGGCAATGGCAATGGCCAGAAAGTCCAGCACAAGGGCAAGGGGCTGACCATGGAAATTGCCGCCCTGAATATGTGTATCATCATCGGCGAAGATGAGCGGATTGTCCGTAGCGCTATTCATCTCGCGCTCGATCACCCCTGCAGCGTATTCGATCGTATCGCGCGATGCCCCGTGCACCTGCGGCATGCATCGCACACTGTAGGCATCCTGCACCTTTCCATCGCCGGTTCGATGCGATTCGCGGATCTGACTTCCGCTCACGAGCGCGCGGAGATTGCCGGCTACAAGGCGCTGCCCCGGATGCGGACGCACCGCATGCAGCCGGTCGTCAAATGCCGCATCAGTGCCGCGCAGCGCATCAAGCGACATCGCTCCGGAAAGATCCGCCATGCGCGCAAGACGTCTGGCCCGCGCTATCGACAATGCTCCAAAGGCACACATCATCTGCGTACCGTTGATCAGCGCCAGCCCTTCCTTCGCCGCCAGACGCAC
>DNLG01000074.1:0-975 GCA_003488525.1 Bacteroidota bacterium
CTCAGCGCCGTGCCGTGGGTATTTTTGCGCCGTGAGCAACCCCGAGCAACACGGTAACATCTTTCGACAGCAGCTGCTGATCGTCGCTGTCGCATTCATCTTCTTCGTGCCCTTTCTAGGGTCGGTTCGCCTGTTCGACTGGGATGAGATCAACTTTGCCGAGTGCGCCCGCGAAATGATCGTTACGGGCGACTATCTGCACATGCAGATCGACTACCGTCCATTCACGGAAAAGCCCCCTCTCTTTGTGTGGTGCCAGGTAGCATCAATGCACATCTTCGGCATCAATGAGTTTGCCGCACGTCTGCCGAACGCCATCGTTGGCATCATCACGCTGCTGGTACTGCATCACATCGGACGCCGCGTACGTGGTAACGACTTCGGTCTGCTCTGGCCGATGATCTACTTCGGCACACTGCTCCCCCACTTCTATGCACGCTCCGGGATCATTGATCCGCTCTTCAATCTCTTCATCTTCCTCTCCGTCTGGCAGATCATCCGTGCAGAACTGGATGGAAAGGGGCGCCCCTTTGTGGCAGGACTCTTCGCCAGCCTGGCCGTGATGACAAAGGGTCCGGTTGGCCTTGGCCTGGTTGTCCTGACAACTCTGGTGATGTGGGCCTGGCAGCGACGCAGCGCTCACGCCCCCTTTCCGGCGCGGAACCTTCTCGTGATCATCCTCGTGGCAATGTCACTTCCGGCATTTTGGCTTGGCATTGATGCCATGCAGAACGGACCGCAGTTCCTTGTCGAAAACCTTGAGTATCAGTGGCGACTTCTTACCACCGGTGAGGCCGGTCATGCCCAACCGTGGTATTATCACAGCGTCATTCTTCTGATCGGTTGTTACCCGGCTTCGCTGTTCTTTTTCAGGGGGCTTGCCTCATCGCATGATGAGGACGACACGCACCGAACGATGCGACGCTGGATGACGGTGCTGTTCTTCGTGGTCCTGGTGGTCTTCTCGGCGGTCAC
>DNLG01000074.1:1179-3502 GCA_003488525.1 Bacteroidota bacterium
ACGCAGATTCAGGCGATGATCAGGGGCACACGTGCCTGGGGACGTGGTCTGAAGGCTGCGGTGCTGATCATTGGTCTCGTGCTGACGTCCGTAGCCGTGCTCGTTCCGTGGGCCTTCATGAACAGCGAGTGGATGTTATCACTGCCATCATTTCGCGATGCATTTCTGCGCCAGGCCATGTCGCGCAAGGTCGAGTGGATTGGCATAGAGCCCCTTATCGGATTGATCCTGCTGTTAGGCGTCATCGGAGCGCTTATCATGTCGCGTCGCTTCATGCGTTGGGCTATGATCCTCCTCTTCGGCAGCGTGGCGGTGTTCATCGCCGCGTTTCTCCCGCTGGTCGCACCGCGCATTGAAGCGTATTCGCAGGGGGCAGCGCTCGACCACTACATGTCACTGCGTGGTAAAGACGTGTACACCAAGCCCCTTACCATGAAGAGCTATGCTCACCTCTTTTACACGCAGAAGCCGTATCACCTGAGTTCGGCAGCCAAAGGCATTGCGGTGGATGCATGGGAGCCATGGCTGATCAGTGCCGACATCGACCGTCCGGCAACGTTTGTGTGTCGCGTGAATGATGCTGCGAACTGGTCAGGTGTGCCCACACTGCGCGAGAAGTACCGCGACGGGGGCTTTATCATCTACGAGCGCGTCACTTCTTCGGAGCGTCCGCAATCCCGTACCCCGTGAGCTCGATGGTATCGTAATCGGCAAGGGTAGTCGTGATCTTCATCTGCACGTTGAAGACGCCTGTTTTTTCGGGAGTGAACTCTACTTCGATCGGTACGGGAACATCCTTTTGGGCCACGATGCTTGCTGGCCCGACCACCCTGAGTCCGGACGTTACCGGCAGCAGCGTGAGTGTTACCGGCTCATCAACGAATGACGTCAGCGAGATCTTCGAGCGGGTTGGTTCGCCAACGCGACCCTGATTGAACCCTAGAAAGCTTGATGAGAGTTGCAGGGGGCGCTGCACCTGCGCACGGAGTTTGAGCACATGCGTGCCTGCTGAGTCGTTGCTGTACACCGTCACATACTTATCGATCACCCCGCTACCGGCCGGGAGCGTAAGTGTGATGTTCATGGCCGTTTCCTCGTCCGGCTTGAGAGTGTCACGTTCAAGGGGCGCAGTGGTGCAGCCGCACTGCGGTCGTACCGAGGTGATGACAAGTGTCTTGTTGCCAATGTTCTTGATCGGCACACGATACTGAACCGTCTGCTGTTTCGTCAGAGAACCTCGCGGGGTCACCACGCCCCAATCAACCAACGACTGCATCTGGAGACGCGGTTGAGCGCTGATCACCACCGAACTGATGATGACAAAACACAGACTGATCGTCGTGTGAAGGTTGACCATAGTCGATCCTATGACGTAGATTTCCGGCTCATGAACATTCTTCCGCTCGCAACACTCGTCCTCACGTCATCACTGGTCATCCTGCTGTCGTTATCATCACTCAGCGGCACAGCAACCGACGATGACCGGTCACCAAAGACCGGCGCTGAGTCCCATCCTCTTGCCAGGGCTGCCCGAGTTGCCGTAGATCGAGGTGTCGACAAGACCTACATCGAACAGCTTCTGCAGGATTCAACAACGTCGTTTGACGAAAAGTACGTGCGTACGAACGTCACAAACTTCGCCACCAAGCCTGATTACTCCCACAACTGGAACAGCGAAGCCGTAGCCAGCGTCAGAGAGTTCCTCTCAAAACATGAAGATCTGCTACGCCGCGCTGATTCCGTTCATGGGGTGCCCCCTTCCATCATCGCTGCTCTGCTGTGGGTGGAAACCAAGCACGGTCGCGTTACCGGCAAGCATCACGTTCCAAGTGTGTACCTGTCGGTTCTGCTCAGCAACGAGCCAGCGTTCATTGAATCCAACACCGGCCTTGTCATGAAGGCCAAGTCCATCGACTCGGCCAAGATCGACAGCGTGCGAGAGTCTGTCACCAAGCGCGCCGATCGCAAAGTGAACTGGGCCGCGCAGCAACTCAAGGCTCTGCATACCATTCAGGTGCGCAAGACCATGAATACGCTCACACTACGGGGCTCATGGGCCGGCGCATTTGGTCTGACGCAGTTCCTTCCATCATCGTATGTCTCCTCCGCGGCCGACGGCAACGATGACGGCCTTATCGACCTCTACCAGCTCGACGATGCCGTGTTCAGTGTGGCCAACTACCTCGAGCGCGCCGGCTGGGGTAAAACCCCCGAGCAACAGCGCAAGGCCATCCACCACTACAATAACAGTGATGACTACGTCAACGCTGTGATGAAGCTGGCGGGACTTGCTAGCGAGTAGGTTTTGGGTTTTGGGTTTTGG
>DNLG01000074.1:3661-4104 GCA_003488525.1 Bacteroidota bacterium
ACTGACACCGAGTGCGGACCACCGAAAGCACAAGTCATACTTCCAGATTAAAACCCAACACCCAAAACCCAACACCCAAACCCCAACACCCAAAACCCAAAACCTAGCGGAGCTTCGCCAGCTCCTCTGCCTGACCCAGGNNGACAGATGACAGATGACCGATGACGGGGTCATCAGTAATCGGTAATCGGTCATTCAAACGCAGGGGTTCCTGCTTTCGCAGGAATGACGTCCAGTACCCCGTACCCAGTACCCAGTACCCAGTACCCAGTACCCCGTACCCTAACTCCTCACTTCTTCTTTGCCAGCTCCTCTGCCTGACCCAGGAAGCTATCGATGAACGACAGGCCATTGTGCCAGAAGGTCGGGCTGGTGATGTCGAGACCGAACGGGGCGAGCAGTTCTTCCGGACGCCTGGAGCCCCCTGACGAGAGAAGCTCGAT
>DNLG01000074.1:4445-5814 GCA_003488525.1 Bacteroidota bacterium
CCAGATCTCATTGATCTGATCGAGCGACAGTTCGCCTTGCGAGCGGCGGGCTGTGTGGACGGCATCTTCAAAGCGGTTCAGCGCGATCTGACGGAACACGGTGGAGAACATTCCGTCAAGCTTTGACATCAGCAGCGCAAGCTTTGCTTCGTCGCTCGATGTGCGCTCGTACATCTTCTTGAACGTGATCATCTCCCCAAACACGCTGGCCGTTTCGGCGATGGTAAGGGGCGTGTGCATCTGCAGGGGACCCTGCTGACG
Organism: Bacteroidota bacterium; assembly: GCA_003488525.1. Taxonomy (GTDB): domain Bacteria; phylum Bacteroidota; class Ignavibacteria; order Kapaibacteriales; family Kapaibacteriaceae; genus UBA10438. Next base: position 4,707 of record DNLG01000074.1, read on the forward strand.
TGACAGATACTGGTGCACGCCATGACCAAGCTCGTGAGCAAGCGTCTGCACGTCACGGCTGGTACCGGTGTAGTTCATGAACACATACGGGTGCACGGAAGCGATCGTACCGGCGCTGTACGCACCGCTACGCTTGCCTTTGCGGACTGGTGCATGGATCCAGTTCTTGTCGAAGAACATGGAAGCGATCTCTCCGGCACGCTGATCGAACGACGTGTACGAATCAATCACAATCTCACGGGCCTGCTCCCACGTCCAGAAGTCAGACTCCTCGGTCACCGGTGCGTATCGATCGTAATCCCATAGCTGATCAAGTCCGAGCAGTTGCCGCTTGAGTGCGTAGTACCGATGCACGAGATCATAGCGCGAAACAACGGCATCGACAAGTGCCTGCACAGAGGCATCAGATACTTCGTTGGAAAGGTTACGACTCGAGACCCACGTCGGATAGGAGCGCAGACGATCGTTGACCGAGCAATCACCGATGATCGTGTTGAAAACGTAGGCGTGCATCTTAGCATCTGTCTTGAGCACAGCCGAGATCGTTTCGGCCGCTTCTTTCCGTGTCTGACGGTCACCATCGTAAAGCATCTTCGTCATCTGCGCAATGGTGTACTCCTGACCGCGGAAGGAGAACGTCATCGCACCCGACACTTCATCGTGCAGACGCACCCATGCAAAGCGCGACGAAACCGACTTGGCATTGAGCGCCTGCTCGACGTCCTCGCTGAGGGTATGGGGCTTATAGTCCATTACCACTTCCAGCCAGTGCTTGCGCGAAGCCATCTCCGGTGCAGCCATGAGTTCGGCAATGCGCTCGGCGGAAAGACTCGAAAGCTCCGTGTCAACGAAGATGATGTCGCTCGAAGCCTTCGAAAGCGTCTCTGTCACTCGCTGCATCAGCTTTCCGAACTCAGCATTTTCCGAGTCGGTTGAATACTGCAGATGTGCGTACGCACTCATCCGGCCGAAGTCTTCGTTTAGCTTCTCGTACTCGGCAACCATCTCCATGAACTCGGCAATGGACGCCGTGGCAAAACGCCCGTGCCACTTCTCGCGGAACGCTTTGGTGCGATCACCAATGCGCGCAAGGTCTCCCTCGAGCCCC
>DNLG01000073.1 GCA_003488525.1 Bacteroidota bacterium
CGGATGACGGATGACCGATGACGGACGACTGATGACGAATGACCTCAAACCTCACACCCCAAACCTCACACCTCAAACCTCAAACCCAAGCGCAGCGCCCCGCGCTCATGCTGCCTTTTGCAGGCGCTGACGAGCCTCATAGAGATCCCAGGCAACTTGCAGGTTCATCCAGAACTCGGGTGTGGTGCCCAGTTCCTGAGAAAGAAGTATCGCCGTTTCTGCGCTGATGCCTCGCTTGCCTCGAATAATCGTGTTGATTCGCTGTATAGGAATGGCGAGCCGCTCTGCTAGTTCGACCTGCGTCATATTCATCGGCTCGAGGATCTCGGTGAGAAGGATCTCGCCGGGATGGACAGGGCGTCTGTTCTTCGGTGTCATTGATGTGTTCTCCGTGCAGTCGTATCAATGGTAGTCGTTGATCGTAACATCGTGTGCATGACCATCAATCCATCGGAACACGATCCGGTACTGGTCGTTGATGCGGATAGAGTGATATCCTTCGTAGTTCCCGGCGAGCTTTTCGAGTCGATTGCCCGGAGGGATGCGCAGGTCGATGAGAGCATGGGCAGCGTTGAGCATATCCAGCTTCCGGTGCGCGACCGTCCATACAAACTCCGGGATCGATCGGGCTTGCTTCGTCGACATTCCATGATAGACGTCCTCCGTGGCTTGCGATCCAAAGCTAACGATCATGCGACGAATTTAATGTATTAACGGTAAGTGTGCAATGCGCCCTTTGCTCACATCAGATATCCATCATGCGGCTCCATTGCAGGGGGCAGGGGATGCGCACCCAGGACTTCCAGTAGTTCGCGTTCGATAGCGCGGCAGATGGCCGTCATTGGAACGTCTTGCACTCGACCCTCGAAGGGCTCTTCGGTGACCTGCCCGATCTTATCAATGATCGTGAAGGCAAACGTCAGAATAATGCTGAGCGGTATGACCACCCAGGCGGTAGATATCTCGAACTGTGAGAGCAGACCAAAGGGCATGGTGACAATGAAGATCCACGAAAATGCCGTTGTAAAGAAAGCGTATTGTCGAGGCATCGGAGTATTCTTGATCTGCTCACAGCTGCCCTGCGCGATCTGCAGTTGAGAAAGGCATCCTTCAAGCTGAAAGCTGTCGAAGCCCTGCAGCGTGCCGTTTGCCATGGCAGCGTAGATGTGCTGGCCGGATCGAAGCAGAAGGGTGGTGGCCGGACTCACACTTCCGATCACGAGCTGTTTTTCATCCGCGTCGAGATACATCAATGCATCATCGCTAAGGGGCTCACGGCGCAGCGTATGACGCAGCACATGGATCCATGCGATCTGCCTGTGCAGGGCACTCTGGATGAACGCACCAGCCCTTGCCTCATCATAGCCCGTCTGATGTGAATGGCTACGGGCAAACGTCACGATGAGGCGCGCGTACTGCCTGCTGATATTCGATATCGTTCCCCAGGCGGACTGTGCTTCCCACCAGCGCGCATAGGCCGTGTTATTGCGGAAACCCATGGTGATGGCCACAGCTGAACCCAGCACGCCGAGCGGACCGAACGGAACCGACAGGTCCAGACCGAACTGCTGCGCCGCCACAAGAGCTGCGGCGATCACCGTTGCGACGATGATCTCGAGTTTGACGTATTGCCATATCCGTGACGGCCGGAAGATCGTGCGGACGAGCATGGCCTAGCGCTCCAGCAGATGCCAGGCAAAGCTTCGCCCCTTGCCCATACCCATGGCCATGGAGATCCAGACCATGGCCAGGTGCTCAAGGCTGACGTAGCGCGCAGAGCCACCAACGTCGTGGCAAGCGCCAAAGCCGATATCAAGAGCAAGACGATGTGCGACGGCCTTTGCCTCGGCATCGTCGCCGGCCATGAACATATCGGCACGCTGCACACCGAATGCAGGATCGGCCATGATCTCGTAACCGACAGAGTTGAAGCACTTGACCATGCGAACCTGAGGTAACCGGTCCTGCATGGCATGAGTCGTGGTGAGATAACCGTCGGGCGACTTTGCCACGCTGTTCATGGCATCGATGACGATCGTGCCGTCGGGAAGCCCCTTGAGAGCTTCGATGATGTCGAAGACAGCCACTGAAGCCGCAGCAACGATCACGATCTCTGCACCGACCGTTGCGCTGGTCGTGTCCTCACGTCCGGCATATCGAACCGTGTGTCCGGCGCTGGCAAGCCCCGTTCCAAGGGCCGTGCCGACCTTTCCTTGTCCGACAACGCAGATGTTCATTACGTGCTCCGATGTGTATGATAATGATCGTTATTACATGCCGAGTGCCTGAATCACGAGATCCGCCGCGGCAGCGCCGGAGTACTGCTGCTGACCCGTAACGAGACGCCCATCTCGAACGGCGAATGGCTTGAACAGTCCGCCGGTGATGAAGTTGGTGCTTTCGATCTTGCGCGCCTCCGACTCGATCCAGAACGGCTGAATGCGCTGTCCAACATACGCATCAGCGTAGGCTTCTTCAGCGTCCGAAAATCCCGTCCACGTCTTGCCGTGCACAAGCAGTGATCCGTCGCTCAGCGTTGTCTCGAGCAGCGTACATACGGCGTGGCAGACAAGTGCAACGACCTTGCCGCTTTCCCATGCAGTGCGCACAACGTTCTGCACATGCGCGTTTCCGCGGTAGGTGACCATTGGCGACTGGCCGCCGACGAGGAAGATGGCGTCGTACTCGTTGAGGTTTACATCAGCAACCTTTTTCGTGTTCAGCAGAAGCGCCGAGTGCGTTGGGCTCGTCAGAAAACCTAGCGAAACGATGTCGTGCGCCGAGTATCCGCTTTCGTGACGGGGATCACTGTATCCATCGATCAGCAGGTCGCCTCCGTCGGGACTTGCAATGTCTACATGATAGCCGCGATCAGTGAATGCAAGCCACGGGTGCGTGATCTCGGCAATCCAGCAGCCGATGGGCCATCCGGTGGTTGGCGATACCGCCGCATTCGGGGCGATCATCAGAACACGCTTAGGATGATTGGGGTCAAGAACGTTGATAACTGCTGGCATGTCTGCCTCCCGATGTGAACATGGTGATTATGGGCGGCGAACATCGCATATATTGTCACTTGGGGCAAGTATGTACGATATAGTGCAGTACGCACTGAAAAGTGCATAAAGCTGTGCACAATGACACTTACGAGAACATTGCGATATGCCGAACTTCGAGTTTCGTCGCCACACCTATCACAACCCTGTCGAGTTTGCACTGGATCTGGTAGGGGGCAAGTGGAAAATGCCCATCCTCTGGCGTCTGCGCGAAGGCACGCGCCGCTATGGGGAACTGCGTGCGGATATACCGGATATCACCACGAAGATGCTCACGCAACAGCTTCGCGAACTCGAGCGTGACGGCTTCATCACGCGTACCGTGTATCCCGTGGTTCCTCCCAAAGTTGAGTACAACCTCACCAACCGCGGACGCCGCACCATCCCCATCATCGAGTCTCTTCGGTCATGGGGCTTGGAGCTCATGAAAGAAGTGGGAGTAGAGGAGAAATGACGGATGAC
>DNLG01000032.1:0-188 GCA_003488525.1 Bacteroidota bacterium
GGTCCACTCGAAGCCTCAAAGCCCTGGAACACGACGGGCATCGAGGGCATCACGCGTTTTTTGAACCGCTCATGGCGAATGATTGCTACCGAAGACAGCACGCTTTCACCTGCGGTGCAGGACGTGCCATGTCCACCGGAGCTCGAGCGCGTGCTGCATGCTACGATCAAAAAGATCCGCGAGGACGT
>DNLG01000032.1:405-1118 GCA_003488525.1 Bacteroidota bacterium
GAGTTTACCAAGCTGGATGTACGACCTCGTGCGGCCATGCTCCAGTATGTGCAGTGTCTGGCCCCCTTCGCGCCTCATATCGCCGAAGAACTCTGGCAGATCCTGGGTGAGACGGGCTCCGTGCACACATCGGCCTTCCCGGATTTCGATCAGTCCAAGCTTGTTCTGAGCGAGGTAGAGATCGTCGTGCAGGTGAGCTCGAAGATCCGAGGAAAGCTGGTTGTACCGGCCGACGCGGACTCCGCCGTGATGGAGTCGATGGCCAAGGCTGACAGTGCGGTGCAGAAGCACCTTGAGGGCAAGCAGATCGTCAAGGTGATCGCCGTTCCCGGCAAGCTCATCAACTTTATCGTGAAGTGATCGATGCGCCGTCTCTGCCGTTTGCTGGCGATCATCATTTCGATCACCACGGCCTGTGCACAGGAACCGTCGACCTTCTATGCCGGGCCCTTTGCAGTGGGTAGGACGCCGCTGAAGGATCTCCCCGAGGTTTCGGGCCTCGTGGCATCACAACTCAACTCCGGGCTCATCTGGATGCATAACGACTCCGGTGACGAGCCGCGTCTTTTTGCCCTTACTCTTCCGGGGAACGTCATCGCCAGTGTCCGCCTTGAGGGGGCGAGTCATATCGACTGGGAGGACATCGCCCGCGGACCGGGTCCGGTGAGCGACGCATCGTATCTGTATGTGGCCGACATTGGCGACAACTCGGC
>DNLG01000032.1:1312-1834 GCA_003488525.1 Bacteroidota bacterium
GCGCGGACTGCGTCTGGCTATCCCGGCCGATTCTGTTGAACGGCTCACGCTGCGCTATCCCGACGGCGCGCGAGATGCCGAAGCGCTGCTGGTCGATCCACGCACCGGTGACATCGTAATCGTGACCAAGCGCGAGAATCGCTGCCGGGTCTATTCGGTCGCCGCCCCGCATACTGGCGGCAGCGACCGCACCATGCGTTTCGAGGGAGATCTGCCGTTGCAGCTCATCACGGGCGGTGACGTGTCGGCGAATGGTTCGACGATCATTCTCAAAAACTACCTCTATGCCCGCGCGTGGACGCGCACCTCCGGATCAAGTCTGGCTGCCTCACTCAACGGTGCCGGCACGCCCCTTCCCTACATGCCGGAAGGTCAGGGCGAGGCCATCGGATTTTCTGCCGATGGAGGCGGATACTATACGACCTCGGAATGCGAAAGCGCAGGTCCGCCCGCAGCGATCTTCTACTATCCCGCCGTTCCGCAGCGCTCCAGAAACAGTGGCGCGATGAGAGATGTTCGTCT
>DNLG01000032.1:2030-2634 GCA_003488525.1 Bacteroidota bacterium
CGGATATCCCTGACGGTGCACAACTCGGCAATGTTCAAGGTCATGACACTGGCCGAGGACACCGCCGAATCGGGCGTACAGGAGCGTGAGTTCGATGCGCGCAAGCTCGGCTCGGGCAGCTTCGTTGTTGTGTTGCAGACCATGTCGGCGCGCGTTTCTGCGCTCCTGGAGATCCCATGAACACGATTCGATTTTCCCGTCTGCATCTGATGCTACTGGTCACGCTCGGCTTCGGCACGACGATCTCGCGTGCTGATGATGCAGCGATCACGCGTCGACTCAACGACGTCTGCAGCATCATCACGGGCGCGCCCGTGATGTACGAGTCGATCTTCACAGCGCAATTCCTCAAGCAGGTTCCACCGGCTAAGTTGAGCATGCTCGTGCAGCAGCTGACGGCCGAGACCGGACCGTGCACCGGCATGCGCATCGTCGAACGACGCTCGGCCTATCAAGTTGCGGCCGAGGCAACCACAAAGAACGGATTCAGTATCCCGGTGCTGCTGACAATCGAAGCACAGGCCCCCTACCTGATCGCCGGACTCTTCCTGCGTCCACCCGTCAAGGCCGTAGCTACTCTTGATTCGCTCGGTAAGAACTTCGC
>DNLG01000032.1:2816-3648 GCA_003488525.1 Bacteroidota bacterium
TCGATCAATACCGCCGAGCACCTTCCCGTTGGATCGACGTTCAAGCTCTACGTCCTCGGCGAACTCGTCCGCTCGATCCGTCAGAAGGAGCGCTCGTGGACCGATATCGTGCGGCTCGACTCGGCATTCCGTTCGCTGCCATCGGGACGTCTTCATACGTGGCCGCATGGCTCGCCCCTTACACTGCATACTCTGGCGGCCATGATGATCTCCGAGAGCGACAACACGGCAACAGATGCGCTGATCCGTCTGCTCGGTCAGAACAAGGTGGCCCAGCAGCAATCAGCCATGGGTCATGACCGTCCCGAACTGAACCTGCCCTTCCTGACGACTCTTCAGGCATTCAAACTCAAGTACGGTCCCGGCGACCTGGCCGCGAAATATGTCGGCAAGCCGTCCGAGGAAAAAGTTACCATGCTGGCGGCGATCGATACGGTGATCACCCACGACTCGATCAATTTTACCATGGAGCCAACCGCGGTGGAGAGCATCGAATGGTTCGCTACGACGGCCGAACTGACACGGGCCATGGACTGGTTCCGACGCGATGCCATCATGAACAAGGACTCGACCGCTCTGCGCATTCTGGCGATCAACCACGGCGTGCAGATCCCCAAGGAATTCCGGCAAGCCTGCTACAAAGGGGGCTCCGAACCCGGTGTGATCAACATGACCTACCTGCTGGAACATTCCAACGGTACCTGGTACGCCGTCAGCGGAACATGGTTTGACACAAAGGGCGGCGTTGACGAAATCCGATTCGCCGGTCTGATGGAACGGGCGATGCAGTTGCTGGCCGAGTAGGTACTGGGTACTGGGGACTGGGTACTGG
>DNLG01000162.1:0-1930 GCA_003488525.1 Bacteroidota bacterium
TTCAGGTTTCGGGTTTCAGGTTTCTACTCGTGCATAAGCCGCCCCTCTGCGGCGAAGCCGCCCTCAAAGCCCGATCACCCACTGAACGACCGGGATGGGAAGCGGCGACCAATTTGAGTTGTCCTCGAGATTGAGAAGGTTCCCCTTGTAGCCAGCAAAGCCAAACTGCCAGTATGAGCTCGCACCGAATTCCCACCGAATGGCCGGGATGATGAAGATGTTCGAATAGGTCGCATACGTGCGCGAAAAACTCTGACTTGGGTCATAGTAGTCGTAATAGTCCGTCCTCCTCCAGCGTCCATCTGGAAGCAAGACCGAGCCAGAGGATGAGATCATGAACGCGTCAAGGATCAAACGCACGTTGCGGGCGAGCTTCATAGAAACACCCAGAGCCAGATAAGCACGGGGCGAGGTCACTTGACTGGTTTCAGGACGCTCGGAAAAATCCGGGGCCGAGTACGTCTCCACCGCCAGGCTGGTTAACCCAAATCCTCCGGTGAGCGAGATGTTCGTTGATCCTGAGGTCATTGACAGCGTCAGCGTTGGCGCAGCGAGGAAGTTCCGGTCAGCAAGGCTTCCGCCCCATCCCACAATGCCCCCTGCACCGAGCCAAAGATTATCTCCAAGTGGCATGCGGTACATCGCGGTGGCAACAATCGGTGCGCTGAACCACGATGCGAGCAATCCAACACTTAGCCGCTCGGTTGGGAACGCCTCCAGGGCCATGCCGGCAAGATTGAACTGCAACGTCGAGGTTCCCTTAGGCATTGGCATTGCGCTTGACGTGAGCACATAGGTGGCCGTCTGCACTTCGCCTGCAGTACGCTGATCTGAAGCAGACTGCTGACCTGTCGCGGAGATCGATCGAACAAGGTGCTTGGGCAGCACCAGACGCGTCTGATCGGTGAGCACAACCGTTAGTTCACGGGCATTCGAGCTGATGACGCGTCCTCGGATGATCGACCCGTCATGACGCTCAACATCAAAAATCCTGACGGTGTCCGTCCACTCAGTCTGCTGGGCGAGGCTCGGCATGAACGCGCCCACGAGGAAGATCACAACAAGGAGTCCGGTACGCATGCTGGTCACATTCTCACAAAGTAGCCGACGGTTGGAATGGGCACCATCATGATCTCACCGTCAGCATAGGCAAAAGGGAATGCCACCTGAAAGGCCGAATTCGCACCGGTTGCAACACGCAACCCCGGCATTCCAAAGACCAGCATGCTGGTGGTCGATCCGGCCGACAGAATGATCGAATCGAACATCAATGAGACCTTCGACCATGCATGGGTCTGCCCCGCTACGGAGAACAGTGCCCGTCCGCCATCATCCCCGTCATAGGCAACGTACCCATAGCCAGCCGAAACAGTGATATTGGAAGCACGACTGCCGTAGGTAAGAGAGCCATATGGGAGGGCGAAGAAGATCGTCTCCGGAATCCAGCCACTCCAGCCGATAAGTGCACCGGCTGCTGCATTCACCCGATCTGCAATGCGCGCTGTGGCCTTAATGGATCCGATGATCGGTGAACCAATGTAGGTCGTAAGGATACCAACCGAAAGGTTCTCGGCTGGCGCAAACTGAAAGTCGGGACCAAAGGTCGTGAAGAGGATGTACGCCCCATCATCCCCGATCGGGAAGCCGTTCGTGGTGATGAAGTAGCGTGACGAAAAGGGCAACGCACCGGCTGTTACTTCTGACTGTGCCCCCCGTCCGATAACGGCAGGAGTGATCGATCGGACGAGTCCGCGCGGGATAATGACCGATCCGACAGATGTTGAATCGAGAAAGACCTCTCGCTCGTCGGATGAAAGCAGCACGCCCACATACTGTCCCCCGTCAACCTTCTCAACCGTCACCCACGAACCCGGCCTGAGAGACTCCTGTGCCGCGGCGCTTTGCATGAGCATCAAGACGGCGAGACACA
>DNLG01000162.1:2275-2829 GCA_003488525.1 Bacteroidota bacterium
CCGTCCACGACATTGATACCGAGTTCAAGTTCCTTGCTGGCCTTGCAGGCATCCTTCCAACCGTGGTTGGCAAGCTGAATCGCGTATGGAAGTGTGGCGTTGGTAAGTGCGATGGTCGAGGTATACGGAACGGCACCAGGCATGTTAGCCACGCCGTAGTGCACAACGCCGTCTACGACATACGTTGGGTTTTCGTGCGTCGTTGGCTTGCAGGTTTCCACGCAGCCCCCTTGATCGACCGATACGTCAACGATCACGGAACCTGGCTTCATGGTCGACAGCATGTCGCGTGTGATCAGGTGTGGAGCCTTTGCACCGACGATCAGCACGCCACCGACGACGAGGTCTGCGGTCTTGACTGCTTCGCGGATATTGGCGTTGGTGGACATCTGGGTGACGACATTGGCTGGCATCACGTCGTTGAGGTAGCGCAGACGATACAGGTTGTTGTCGAACAGCGTAACGCTGGCACCCAGACCGGCAGCCATCTTCGCGGCGTTGGTGCCGACGACACCGCCACCGAGCACAACGACTTCAGCAGGACGCGTTCCCGG
>DNLG01000162.1:3121-4665 GCA_003488525.1 Bacteroidota bacterium
GCGGCAAAGTGGAAATATGTGAAGAGCGTCTGACCCTTGCGGATGAGGCTGTACTCGGGAGCGATCGGCTCCTTGACCTTCATGATCATATCGGCCTTGGCGTACACCTCGGCAGCCGTGTCGATGATGGTTGCTCCTGCGGCGATGTAGGCATCGTTGGAGAAACCGCTGCCCACGCCGGCGTTGGTTTCAACGATGACCTCATGACCATTTGCGCGCAGTGCATCAACACCGCCCGGTGTGAGCGCCACGCGCTTTTCGTTTGTCTTGATCTCCTTTGGTACGCCGATCAGCATAACCGTCCTCGCTTATGGGTTGTTTGGGGGAAGAATTCGCAATTCAGGACTGCAAAACTGCGAAATCGGCGGTCAATTGCCGAACAGCAGCCCGATAATCAGCATCCCCAAAAGTACCGCGAGAAACGCCGCTGCCGTGCGCCGTTGCATCCGACGATACCACAATGGCAAGGTCACCAAAAGCAGCAGGATGATGATCCCGACGTAGCCGGCAAGCTCGCTGCCAAGCCAGAGAGACCACGAGCGGAAGGGGGCTATCCCCCACCATGGTGTGACGTGTTCCCAGCCGGCAAGCCCCCTGACAGCATCTCGTAGCCCCCAGTCAGGAACCGAGATGTAGGAAACTGCCAAGGCGATCAGCAGACCGATGGACAGAAATGGTGGACGCGAAGCATCATGCAGGATCCGACGCACGTCGGGCGTGATCATCAGCAAGCCAAGAACGCCCAGCAGAAAGCCATGCACGGAATAGGTGCGCGCCAGCAGAAGTGCGCCCGGCTCAATGCCGAGCATGGATGTGATAATGCCTCCAAGTGGCGCAGTACTGAGTTCATGCCCCATCACGCGGCGAGATATCTCTGCATAGACGTCATCGACCAGGATGCGGCCGGTCCAGCCCCCTGCCACGGCGAGCGCCGTCAGCGACAGATATCTCACCCACGACGAGCGTTCAGTCTCAAAGGTCCGGAGCAGGCCGAGCACTATCATCAGTGCTCCAAGCAGGCCCAGCAGAATGTCTGCCATCCAGTGGTGGATGCGGCGGACGGTGCTCCCGAATGGGGTGTTGTGAATCGACACACGGATCGAACTCTGAGCGGCACTCACCACGGGCTCGCCCACTCCGGCAGGGGCCAGCTGCGGCTTCTGTACCGACGCTGAGATGGTATCAGTAAAGGGCCCGCTTTGTAGAAGCCGTCTGGACGTTACAATGGTCTGAAGCGTTCCGTCGGACGAACGAAATGGGTCGGAGGACGGGACGTACCACATCGAAAGAAGCACTCCGGTAAACAGGACGATCGCGAGCACAACGGCGCTGAGTCCGACAAGCGTCGGACGAGCCTTCTGCAGCGATGATCGCACTGCTTCGTTCATACGTTGCTGGGCTTCCCAGTACGGACGTAAAGCCGGCCCTCATCCATGCGGCACTCGAGCCTTGCCAGCGGTGTGCGTGGGGGTCCGGCCACGGGCTCACCCGTGACGGCAAAGGCGCCGCCGTGACAGGCGCATCTGATGCGCTGCGCCTTTGCG
>DNLG01000162.1:4816-6834 GCA_003488525.1 Bacteroidota bacterium
GCGGTCACGTTATCCGCGTTGCGGCTGAGAAGTACCATTCGTCCGTCGACGTTCACGACGCGCCGCGCCCCATCGGAGATCACCTGATCGACGGGCCCGAGATCGACCGTGCGGATGCCTTGGCCGGCCTGTGGCTGCAAATACTCCAACGTAGCCAGCGTGAGCGACGTCAGTCCCGCGGCACCAGCAATTGCGCGAAGCCATGACCGTCGGTCCATTCTGGCTAATTTTGTGGTTTCCATTTCCGATGCGAAAGTGAACTGAATGCCCGTACCACTGCTGGACCTTAAAATACAGTACCGCGCGCTCAAGCCCGAGATCGATGCCGCGCTGATCCGCGTTGCCGAGTCCCAGGCCTGCATTCTTGGTCCGGAGGTAGATGCCCTTGAGCGGGAGCTCGAGGCCTACCTTGGCGTAAAGCATGCGATCGGAGTATCCAGCGGAACCGATGCCCTGCTCATGGCTCTGATGGCCCTGGGCGTCGGGCCGGGTGACGAGGTAATCGTTCCGACGTTCTCGTTCTTTGCTACCGCCGGTTGCGTGTCCCGCCTGAACGCCACACCGGTCTTTGTCGACGTCGACAACGTCACGTTCAACCTCGATCCCGAGCTCACGCGCAAGGCCATTACCGCAAAAACAAAGGCCATCATTCCTGTGCATCTGTTCGGTCAGGCCGCCGATACGGACGCCTTCATGGCCATCAGCAGGGAGTTCAACATCCCGATCATCGAAGACGCCGCACAGGCCATCGGTACGCAGACCGCTGATGGACGTCGCGTTGGGAGCATCGGTCATATCGGGTGCTTCTCATTCTACCCAACGAAGAACCTGGGCGCGTTTGGTGACGGCGGACTGGTCACGACGAATGACGATGAGCTGGCCGTGCGCCTCAAGCAGATCCGCAACCATGGCATGGAGCCCCGTTACTACCACAAGATCATGGGCGGGAACTTCCGTCTCGATGCTATGCAGGGGGCTGTCCTGCGCGTCAAGCTGCCGCACCTTCCTTCGTGGCATGCCGGACGTCGCCGCAATGCCGAACTCTACACGAAGCTGTTCATTGAAGCTGGACTGAGCTCCGCTCCGGGCGTCACGTCGTTCGGACCCGGAGATTCCATCCTTCTTCCCAAGGCTGTCTGTGAAGGGTCGGCACCGGATCATCATATCTTCAATCAGTTTACGATCCGCTCATCACACCGCAATGCCCTACGCACATACCTGGCAGAGCGAGGCATTGGCAGTGAGATCTACTACCCGGTTCCATTTCACCGTCAGGAGTGCTTTGCCTCGCTGAACTGCGACGACAATGCCTTCCCGATCTCAAACTGTCTGGCAGCTACTGTTCTTTCACTTCCGATCTATCCGGAACTCGAAGAGCATCACATTCGTGAAGTGGTCGGGGCGATCGCCGAGTTTGAGCACGAGCATGCACACCGAGAGTCAGAGTGTCCGGATTGTGCCGAATGCGGCACGACAGCGTAATGGTTTATTGAAAGGGCATCAGTCATGAATCAGCAGTTTCAGCAAGGGTTTCGTGTCCAGTTCGGACGCACAAAGGACAGCATCGTCGCCCAGGTAATGCTTGGTCTTGCCGTGGCACTGTTTGGCATTGCCATGCTGCTCGACCGACTTGGCATGCCCGACATGTACAGCATTGTCCAGATGTGGTGGCCCACAGGTGTCATCGTCTACGCAGCTGTGCGCCTGTTAACAGGCATGGGTTCGACATTCTGGTCGGGACTGATGATCATTATCATGACGGTGATCCAGCTCAAGAAGCTCGGCGTGGTCGACCAGTTCTGGGGAGTCTTCTGGCCCCTCATCCTGATCATCATCGGCGTCTGGATCATGATCTCGCGCTTTCGTATGCGGCAAGCCAACAGGCCCCCTTCCGACATTCCAGGTGCGAGCTATCACGTTCATGACGAATCCTCATCGCAGCGCTGATGACCGTACGCCCGGACCGCATCCGTGTTCTGACTCCCACACGTCCCGAGCCGACGGGTTCCGGGCCAGTG
>DNLG01000162.1:7040-10967 GCA_003488525.1 Bacteroidota bacterium
GTTGCCCTCGAGCGCAGGGTTCCGCTCATCGCCGTTTTCTGTCTTGTGCCAACGTTCCTTGATGCGACGCTGCGCCAGTATGACTTCATGATCAGGGGGCTCGAAGAACTTGAGCACGATCTGGCAGAAGTGAACATCGGATTCCATGTTCTACTTGGCAGTCCGAAGGATGCCTTGCTTCCCTTTCTTGAATCAACATCTCCATCACTGCTGGTAACCGACTTCGAGCCGCTGCGCATCAAACGGCAGTGGATCGACGAGGTGATCGCCGGCACCGGCCTGCCCCTTCACCAGGTAGACGCGCACAACATCGTTCCCTGCTGGGTGGCCTCTCCAAAACTCGAGTTCGCCGCCTATACCATCCGACCGAAGATCACGAAGCTCCTGCCAACATATCTGGAGGAGTTTCCTTCGGTGGAGCGCCATCCGTTTGACGGACCACAAAGCCCCCTGACGGACTGGTCCGCCGTGCGTGCTTCACTGCGCGTCGATACGTCCGTGAGCCCGGTCTCGTGGCTTACTCCGGGGGCCGCCGCCGGGCGTGCCCGTCTTGATGCCTTTGTTGCCAGGATCGAGCAGTATGCCGATCGAAATGACCCCACCAAACCCGGACAGAGCGGTCTGTCACCGTACTTCCACTTCGGCCATCTTGCTCCGCAGCGTGCAGCCCTTGCCACTCCGCGTGCAGGCGAGCACTCCGACAGCTTCCTCGAAGAGCTTATTGTTCGCCGTGAGCTGAGTGACAACTTCACGCATTACAACGATCGGTACGATTCATTTGATGGCTATGCCGCCTGGGCACAGCAAACCCTGAATGATCACCGTAATGATCCCCGCGACTACTTGTACACCGTTGATCAATGGGAAGGGGCTCGCACGCACGACGAGCTCTGGAACGCCGCACAGCGCGAGCTCGTCACAACAGGTAAGCTCCACGGATTTATGCGGATGTACTGGGCCAAGAAGATCCTGGAGTGGAGCTCATCGCCCGACGAATCTCTGGCCATCGGCATCTACCTCAACGACAAGTATGCACTTGATGGTCGCGATCCGAATGGGTATGTGGGTGTGGCCTGGAGCGTAGGGGGAGTGCACGACCGTGCCTGGTTCGAACGGCCGGTCTATGGCAAGATCCGCTACATGAACGCAAACGGCTGTGCCCGCAAGTTTGACGTGAAATCCTACATTCGACGCTATGCGCAAAACACGCTTCTTTAACATCCTTGTTCTTGGTCTTGCAGTCATTGCCACCACGGTGGCACAGACTCCCACGACATACTCGCTCAAGCTCGGCAGAGGGCTCAAGGAGTTTGACGAGTACCTGCTGAAATCGACCTACGAACAACGCTCCGTCACGAAGATCTACGACAACGATCAACTGCTTGGCGACACCACCGACATCGTTCGCGTTGTCATCGCTGCGCGCTGCTCGGTAGCGCGCGTCACAGTTGATGGACAGGAAAAGGAGAAGTATCTCACGATCCGGCTTTTCCAGCTGCAAACGAGTTCGGATACCTTCGACGTGATGTCGGCCGGCACCAAGGTACGCTGCTGGTTTTCCGACTCAGGAAGTGTCTTCACGGTTAACGATGTTCCGACGGCCGACACCATCACGGCACTGCTGAGCAATGTTGTTCTGGGTGAAGGGGGCGCAAAGACCGGCAACGTCCTCGATGCCAAAAGACCTGTGTCCTTGGGGTCGACATGGAAGATGAACATTGCTGCGCTCAAGCGCATTCTTGGACGTGAGCAGGTTCGGCTGATGAAGAAGCTCGATGGCACCGTCAGCTTTTCCTCTATCGACAGTACAGGTCCAATGCCGACGGCGATCGTGACAGCCAGGGCCGAAGCCCCAAAGTTCAGCATGCGTATTGACGGCGCCCCTTATCCGCTTGTCGGATCACTGGTGGCCGAGTTCCGCTACGTTGTTCCTCTCGACACACGTTTTCCGCCTGTGGCGCTTACAACATCGACCACGCAGACCTATACCGCTCGGCAGGGTTCTCAGCGAGCCGAGTCGTTCGTGACCACCAGCCGTCAGTCCGAATTCATCCGGTGAGTGATAGCCGACATGCTGCTGCCGTAGTAGCACTCGGTGTATGCGCGCTTCTGTGGAGCAGCGGTGGCCTGCTGATCAAGTTACTGCCGCTCTCGCCCCTTGCCATAGCGGGAATGCGAAGTGCTATCGCTGCCTGCGTGATGTATCTATGGGTCCGCCGAAAGGGGCCGATGAAACCCGTCTGGACACGCGCACAGTTCGGAAGCATCATCAGCTACATGTTTACCGTGGTGCTGTTTGTGTGGGCCACCAAGCAGACCACAGCGGCCAATGCGATCCTCCTTCAGTACACCGCACCGGTGTGGGTAGCCCTCTTCAGCGCAGCCATTACAAAGGAGCGGCTGCAGAAACTTGATGTGATCGTCGTGCTCTGCGTCATGCTCGGCATGGTCGTTTTCTTCCTCGACGCTCTTACGCCGGGCGCGATGTTCGGGAATGCTCTGGCAGTGGCCAGCGGCATTGCTTTTGCCGGTGTGGCGCTGTTTATGAGAGCCCAGAAAGGCACGTCCACAACAGAGAGCATCATTCTGGGGAATATGCTCACCGCTGTGGTTTGCATTCCCTTTGCAGGCAGCCTTCCGGATGCCTCCCTCGATTGGATCGTTCCACTGCTCGTCCTCGGCATACTGCAGCTTGGTGCGTCATACCTCCTCTACTCATGGGCACTTGGCCACGTTACGGCTCTTGAAGCCGTGTTGATCACCGTACTCGAGCCCCTTCTCAACCCCGTCTGGGTTGGACTGGCTCTGGGTGAAATGCCATCAACGACAGCGATCATCGGAGGCTGCCTGGTGGTTGCCGCCGTTGTTGTCCGCGGATTGGTTGGATCCTCGCACGGAACAGCTCGGAGGTAAATATGACTTTTGTATCTTTGCGCCCTGCAAGGCCAACTTAGCTCAGCTGGTAGAGCAGCTGATTTGTAATCAGCAGGTCGCCGGTTCAAGTCCGGCAGTTGGCTCTTCGAGACGGCGGATGTTATCACACGATGGCATCCGCTTCTTCGTTTAAGAGCAGGCCGTTCGCAAGTTTGTGCCGACGCCACCAATCCTGAACAACATGGACGCTGTACTCAACTACTACCTCGGCCAGGCTTCGTACCTATGGTCGCTCATCACACAGCCATCGTGGAGTAATTTCTTCTGGTGGCTGGTGGGTATATCGCTGGCCGTCTGGGCTCTGGAGATCATTCTACCCTGGCGTAAGGGGCAGGCCATTCTCCGCAAGGACTTCTGGCTCGACACGTGGTACATGTTTTTCAACCTCTTTCTCTTTGGTGCCATAGGCTACTCGGGCATCAGCTCCTTGATCCAAGGGGCCGTGCTGGACACAATGCCGTTTCTGACGTCGTTGCACGGGGCCGTTGCATCCCTCCCCTCGTGGCTATTGCTGGCGATCATCTTTATCGTACGTGACTTCACGCAGTGGAACATCCATCGTCTTCTGCATGCCTCGCCTACGCTCTGGGAGTTTCATAAGGTCCACCACAGCGTCGAACAGATGGGCTTTGCTGCCCACCTCCGCTTCCATTTTGGCGAAAACATCATCTACGGCGTGCTGGAGTTTGTTCCGCTGGCCCTGATCGGAATCGATCTTGTTGATTTCTTTGCCGTTGGGGTGTTTGCTACCGCCGTCGGACATCTCAACCACGCCAATATCGTGCTGCCGGTCGGCCCCCTGAAGTATCTCTTCAACACGCCGCAGATGCACATCTGGCACCACGCCAAGCACCTTCCGGAAGGGGTTAAAGGCGTCAACTATGGTCTGACCCTCAGCATTTGGGACTGGCTCTTCAGAACTGCCTACATGCCGTCGTCCGGACGCGACATTCCTCTCGGATTTGACGATGTAGAGCACTATCCCCACGGCTT
>DNLG01000162.1:11159-11961 GCA_003488525.1 Bacteroidota bacterium
TGATTGCCCCGTTTCGACGAGTTAAGTAGATCGCATCGCAACCGCAGTGATTTTTCAGTCCTTCTCAAAGGTCATCCATGTCAGTAGTCATCGTTACCGGAGCTGCCTCAGGCATTGGCGCAGCCATAGCTCGCCGATTTGTTCAGCAGGGTGCATCCGTTGTACTCGCAGACATTCAAGACGGTCCCGGCCAGCAGCTGGCCGATGAGCTTTGTCACAGTGGCGGAAAGGCCATCTACGTTCACTGCAACGTAGCGGACCCGGAGCATCACACGGCATGTGTTGAGGCGGCCATGCGGGAGTTCGGACGTCTCGATATTGCCGTAAACAACGCCGGAATTGCCGGCCAGGGGGCTCCCACGGCAGAATTCCCGATCGACGAGTGGAGACGCGTTGTCGACGTTAATCTCTCCGGCGTGTTCTATGGCATGCGCGCTCAGCTGCCGGTTATGCTTAAACAGGGCAAGGGATCGATCATCGTTGTCTCATCCATCCTTGGCGCTGTTGGCTTTGCCGGAGCGCCCGCCTATACCGCATCGAAGCATGGCCTGCTCGGCCTGGTGCGAGCTGCCGCCCTGGATCACTCCTCTCAGGGGGTACGGGTTAATGCCGTCGGGCCGGCATTCATCGACACTCCAATGATCTCCGGCGTCATGCAAATGCCCGAAATCGCCGGCTCGGTGGTGGCAAGGCACCCGATTGGCCGCATCGGCACCCCTGAAGAAGTGGCGGCCGTGGTGGCATTTCTGGGCTCGGACGAGGCATCATTTGTTACCGGTAGTTACATCCCCGTCGACGGTGG
>DNLG01000116.1:0-2439 GCA_003488525.1 Bacteroidota bacterium
AATGACGAAAAAGATGTGGATGCAGATGTGTGGTGATCCCGGCCTGCTGAGCTCCCTGCTGAATGATCTTCCAGACGGCCATGCGAGAGAGTCTGCGTCCGCGAGAGCTCAGAAATAACACGTCGTCCGTATCGGCAGTAGTGATCAGCTGACCACGCGCCTGCTGCTGGTAGCGTTCGATCCATGAGAGGGCCTCTGCACCGATCGGTACGAGGCGTTCCTTGGAACCTTTACCGAAGACGCGCAGAAGTTCGACGTCGCGCATCACGTCGGACTGACGAAGAGAGATCGTTTCACTTACCCGCAGACCGCAGGCATACATGGTCTCGAACATGGCGCGGTTGCGCAAACTGTACCGATCCTCAGCGTTGAACGCCTCGAGAAAGCCGATCATCTCCTGCACGGACAGACACTCGGGAAGCTGCCGCCGTGGACGGGGCATGTCGATGGCTTCCGTGACATCACGGTCAAGCCGGCCATTGCCGACAAGAAAATGCTGGAGGTGCCGCACCGAGGCCAGGTAGCGGGCGCGGCTTGTGGCCGAGAGTTCGAGTGCGGCAAGATGCTCGAAGAAGCCCCTGACGTTCTCAAGTGTGGCCTCGCAGAAGGAGCTCAGGCCCCGCTCGTGCAGGTACCCACCATACTGCGTTACGTCATGTCGATATGCCTCAGTTGTCGTTGCTGCAAGGCCCCGTTCAAGTCGCGCATAATGAATGAACTGCTTGATGTCGCGCTCAAACGCTGCTGGAAGTTCGCGTCTCATGCAGCTGATTCGTCGCTGGGCCGAACTTCCATGTAGCGCACCCGTTGATGCGATGAGCCGAGCAGCGAGTTAACGAAGGATTCACGGATGAGATTCAGATCGCTGGTCGTCAGCGGCGTGTCATCCAGCTGTCCATCGGTAAATCGGTCCGTAAAGATCGAGTCGACAGCCCGTTCAATCTCCTCGCGATTGCCCGATTCGACCAGCCGGGAGAGTGCCTCGGCTGCATCGGCAAGCATGACGATCGCCGTTTCCTTTGAGTCGGGCTTCGGCCCTGGATAACGGAACTCCGCGGCATCGACCGGCGCGCCTTCGGCCTCCTCGACGGCCTTGGCATAGAAGTGCTTGATGAGGATCGTACCATGATGCATCGGAATGAACTTCCAAATCCTATCGGGAAGCCGGTACTCCCTGGCCAGATCGATTCCATCGGTGACATGCTGACGGATGATCTCGGCACTTTTACGAGGTGTCAGTCGATCATGCTTGTTGCCGATGTCGATTTGATTCTCGATGAAGTACTCGCTCTTGGTGATCTTTCCGATGTCGTGGTAGAGCGCACCAACGCGCGCAAGCAGGGGATTCGCACCGATGGCCGCAGCGGCCGTTTCGCTCAGATGCATCACCGACATCGTGTGCTGATAGGTGCCCGGGGCGACCTGGTTGAGCTGATGGATCAGAGGATGATTGATGTCGTCAAAGTCCTCCAGGCGCAGATCTGTTGCCACATTCAGCGTCCGCTCCATGAGCAGGATCGCCGCAACGGCAAGCAGTGGAGAGATGATCGCATTGACAACCGTGCCGCCAAGCTTTGTTGCAAGGTTGAGAAGGGGCGTGCCATTCTCGAGTTCGATCGAAAGGGTAACAATCACCAGACCCGACAGGATGGCCAGGATCGAGGTGAAGATCTGTGTCCGGCTGCGCAGGTTCGTAGCCGAGTAGGCAGCCATCACGCCCCCTGCGATCATCACCACCGCGATCACGTGATCATTACCCCGGGCAGCCGCCACAGAAAGCGCACACGAGAGCGTGACAACGATAGAGGTGCGCACGTCATAGAGGATCGACACGAGCATGGCAAAGCCCGGAACGACGATCGTATACTCCAGAGGCAGAGACGTCGGCAGAGCAATCGACAGCCACCCGAGACCAGCAGAGGCAACCGGCATGGCCAGAAGAGCTGCCAGCTGGCCGTTGCGAACAAAGGACGTGTAGCGCACAAAGTACAGGTACAGGCAGACGATGGCGATCAGCACAAGGGCATGTCCGGCCGATCCGAGCGCAACGAGGAACGAAAACTGTGAGGTCGAGCGGATATACTCGGCGTAACGATAGGAGGCCAGACGACTCAGCAGATGCTCGTCAATCCGATCGCCTTTACGAATGATAATGTCGCCCTTTCGAACGATCTCCTGCGTGATCGATACTCCCTGCTCGGCAAGGCGCTGCTGCTGCTGCCACACAGCCCGATCAAGGCGCAGCGTGGGAACAACGGATGCATGCAGACGAGCGCGCAGCACTGGCCTCAGGTTACTTGGCGCAGAGATGAGCAGGTGATCAAGACTCTCTGCCACGGCGGCCGAATCACGCAGACGATCATGGCGGCAGGCCACGGACTCGCTCCCGTCAGCATCGAGCATCATCGGATCTGCTCGCGGAATCTGGCGCAGATCAAC
>DNLG01000116.1:2646-3556 GCA_003488525.1 Bacteroidota bacterium
CTTGTCGAGTTCGATGCTGCCATTGGACGCCGAGCCAGCCGACGACAATCGCTGCAGCGCCCGCGTCAGCGGCTCGCTTGTTCTCCGGACGTACGCAGGAACCTGAGCGCGAGCTGCCGCACGATCCAGAGAGACCGAGTCGACGTTCCTCTGAACCGGAAACGGATAATCGGCCACCAGAGACTCTTCGGTCCATGTCGTTCCCATTCGTGAGCGATCAAACGCCGCCTGTCGGATCTCGCCAAGCCGTCCGGGAAGAAACGCCATCATAAGGAGCGTTGCCACGGTGATGATCACGGCGCGCAGCGTCGACGATCGATTCAGCCCGTCCTGCGACTGAGCCTCACGTCCGTCATCGCGGATCTGTTCGAACAATGTTGGTCGATTGCGTGCCATTCTGGTGCGGAACAGGGGGCTTACCGGCCCGAAAAGTTCGGACGTCGCTTTTCAAGAAATGCCTGCACGCCCTCACGGTAATCGGCCGAATCGCCGGCGCGCTGCTGATACTCGGCCTCGAGTTCAAGCATCTCGTCGAGTGAATGCGTCAGCCCCTTCTGCAGGAGCATCTTCACAAAACCATAGGACTGCGTAGGACCCTGCGCGTATTGCGAGGCCAGCGACTGTAGTGCCGAAACAAATGCCTTCGGATGCGCGACGCTGTTGACCAGACCCATCTCGAGCGCCTGCTCGGCAGTGATCGGAGCGTTGAGTGTAGCAAACTCAAAGGCCTTGGCATAGCCCATCATGCGGGGGTAAAACCACGTGGCGCCAGAGTCGGGGATCAGGGCAATGCCGATGAATGCTTCGACGAGTTTCGCAGATGCGCTCATTTCACGCGCATCGGCGGCAAGTGCCCGCGACAGGCCCGCACCGGCAGCCACGCCATTGATGCCGGCGATGCTCGGCTTGG
>DNLG01000002.1:0-2556 GCA_003488525.1 Bacteroidota bacterium
TCGGCGGACGTACGCGCAGCGACAAGCTGCCGGGCAATGGTGTGTTGCAACCGACGAAGATTGGCACACTCTTGGACGACGATGGATTTGTTGCACGGCTGGACTCTACAACGCTGGAGTCCCAGTGGTACACATACTGCGGTGGAGAGGGGAACGAGGCTGTCTATGGTCTGCAGCCGTACCGCTCCAATCAGCCCGGTATAGGAAGCGAGCCGTTCACCATTCGCGCTTGTGGTGTTTATTTCGGGGGTGACTTTCCGCTGCTGGGCGATCCAACGTCCAGAACTCCGTTCGTCGGTGGCACCACACGTGGTGGTGATGCATTTCTATTGCAGATCCTTGATGGTGCGATGATGCAGGCCACGACGTGGAGTGTTACGACGACGGCAGATGATGTTCTGTGCTCGTTTACACGAGCAAACACGAATACAGGACCTCTGATGTTCTCGAACGGTTTCTTTACCTGTCAGAACAAGACCTTCAATGCCTACCGATTGAATCCCTATCCCGGCAGTGATCCAGTGGGTCTGAGTTCCTTCTGTGGCAACAACGATGAGCTGACTCTTGATGTGGAGCAGTATCGATTTGGCTTCGGCGGAATCGATGAAGGGCCAAACTCAAGCTATATCTGCGGTAGCACAACGAGCACTGCAATTCCTGGTACGGATGCAGCTGGCCCCGTCTTTCAACGCACCAAAGCTGGTACGAATCGTAACGGATTCCTTGTGAAGATCGGTTGCGGTGCCCGCACGACAAAGCTTCTTGCATCCGACTCGGTGCTATGTGCGATAGATGCTGACAGTGCGACGCTGTCTTTGCAGCCTGCGCCTTTGAGTGTTGTGTGGGGAGATGGTGTCACTGACCCAACGCGAGTGGTAACAGCGGCGGGCACGTACAAGGTCAAGTATATCCAGGGAGGATGCGAATTCACCGACAGTGTTGTCATCAAGGCAGGGCTTGATCCAGTAGGATTCATCGAGCCATCAGATACTATCCGTCTTTGTGACACGGCCGGAGTTGTTCTACGGATTCGAGGGAACAATCGCATTGCACGTGTTGCCTGGTCGAACGGCGTCGTGAGCGAAGACACCACGCTTCGCATTACAACCCCCGGACGCTATAGTGCATTGGTGTTTTCGTCTGACGGATGTTCGGCAACGACCGATACGGTTACGGTCGTCACGTCATCGTCGAGCGGTAGCACGCCGCTGCTGCTGTCCTATGCCGGAGCTGACAGTGCAAAGGTTAACTCCACCATCCGCGTGATCATGAGGATTGCCGCGCCAAACGGTACAGCGTTAGAGTCACTTCCCACCGACTGGTCCGCCGTTGTCCGCTTCAACAAAACGATGCTGTTCCCCGTACGGCCCCTTGGCCGCGGAACGACGGACGATTCGCTGCGCTCGATCAGGATCACCGGACGTCGCAAGCCATCAAGCGATACGCTCGGGTTCTTCGATCTGCGCGTTGCGCTCGGCGAGCGCGACAGCACATCGATCATCGTTGACAGTCTCGACTTTGACCCGTGTGTTGCCGGTGCTACGCCAACGCGACTCCCATTCAGAACGGCGGGTATCTGCCGCATCGACTCGGTTGGACGCTTTGTCACAATCCGACGTGCGCGGCTTGCTGTTGCGGTTGCCTCGAATCCCGTCGGACCCGAGGGGGCTATCGGCAGCGCCGTCGGTGAAGATGCACGGATGTCGACGGCACGGATCATTACCATGCTTGGTGAGGAGATCCCGCTTGGCGTTGGCTCATCAGATGGTGATGCTGTGGAATGGCAGATTCCTTCCTGGCTGACCGCAGGCACGTACGTGTTCATTGTTCAGTCTCCATCAACTGTTTCCACCACGCTCTTTGAGGTGGTACGATGAGAGCATTCCTTGTCATCAGTGGTATCGTTCTTCAGATCGCTGCGCTACATGCGCAAGTCCGCCTTGATGTCGGAACGTCCGTTGGCTTCACCACAGCCAATGCATCGTTCCGTCAATTGCCCGGGTTCCCGTCGTGTTGCCCCTCGTATGATGGGGGCTCGGGCGTTGGCGGACAGTTCAGTGTAGGGGTGGACGTTCCGGTGCTGGACGCCCTGTTCTTAAGCGCACGAATTGCACTGACCGACCGTTCGCACACGCTCACCACAACCGAGTTCACGGACGTTGTCGTTGGTAATTCACTTGTGCAAGGGGCTATCGAGCATACCATTGCAACGCCTCTTACCGAGGTAGGTATCGAGACATCTCTCGGTTATCGACTGGGGAGTCTTGTTGTTCGCCTGGGCGGGGGGTATGCAATGCGTTCATTCGGGAGTCTGCGATCACGTGAGGAGCTTACCGCGCCATCCGGCGCAGTCTTCAGCGATACGCGCTCGAGTGTGCGAAACGCACGCACGGGAGACCTCGCAGAGTCCATCACCAGCACTTTCTATGGTGTTAGTTCGCTGGGCTTCGACATTCCTCTCAATCGCCTGCGCAGCTGGAGACTCACACCGGAGGTCGGCATGGCCTTCGGGTTTGCGAGCATGACGTCTGTTGCCGATTGGACAATTGTTGTGCC
>DNLG01000002.1:2766-4112 GCA_003488525.1 Bacteroidota bacterium
CTGCGAAAGCGCCGCTGCCGACGTCAAAGACCGTTCAGCCGGTTACCAGGCCGGCAGATCCACCGAAGCCAGTGCCGGTAAAGACGATCTCCGAGGCGCACGACGTGGAGCTTTCCGTTGACGTGCGCGAGGCGATTCGCATCGAGGAACTCGAGGAGGAGCGCTACCAGCCGATCCTTCCGTATGTGTTCTTTGAACGGGGCTCGGACGGTATTCCCGATCGGTACGAGGTGCGATCATCGGCTGCTTCGCTGTCGACGCGCCTGACGCCGGTGCAGTTTCATCATCGACTGCTGTCGGTTGTTGCCGATCGTTTGCGTCAGTATCCAACCGCAGAGATCACCCTTGTCGGCACAAGTGCAAGCGACGATCCCGACACGACGGTTGCTCTGCGTCGTGCACGCTCCGTTGCATCTGCTCTTACCGAGGGATTTGGCATCGCTGCGAAACGACTGAAGGTGCGCTCGCGAAGGCTGCCGGTGAATGTCTCTGTCGCGTCCGGAGCCGAAGAGCCCCTTGCCAATGAAGAGAATCGACGAGTCGAGATCGTAACGTCAATACCAGATGTGCTTGCCCCGTACCGCATCGTTGACACGGTGGGTTCGATGACGCCGCCGAGTGTTGCGGTTCGGGCACGTTCCAGTGACGGTGTACCCATTGATCGGTGGAGTCTTCGCGTCAATGAAGGTCGAGTAGACTCATCCTCGCGACCCCTGACCGATGCCGTGGTCTTCACTCCTGACGGCGCAGCCGCTCGCGAGCTCATCAATGGTGGAAAGATACGCTTGTCCCTCTCGGGTGATCACAAGGGTGCTCGCGTGTCCGATACACTCGACCTGTCTATCAAGACCATACGTCTCATTGACAAGCGTCGGGAGCGCCGCAACGACAGCATCATTGAGCGTTATGAACTCGTTGTGTTCCCGTTCCGCAAAGCCGAGCTTACCGACGAGCACCGACGCGTGCTGGAGTTCGTACGCAGTCGCATCGGTAAAGGGGCTCGCGTGCGTGTGGAAGGCTGCACGGATATCATCGGCAGCGCTGAAGAGAACAGCCGCATCAGTCTCGAACGAGCCCGTGCCGTAGCGGCCGAGCTTCCGGGCCGTGTGAGCGTCACCGGACGTGGAGAACCCAGTGCCGGACAGAGTCAGCGTCTGCCCGAAGAACGCATGCTCGAGCGTGTGGTTCGTATCACAGCGGTGGTGCCGATCGAATAGGTTGCGGAAGTACGGAAGTACGTAAGTACGGAAGTACGGAAGTACGGAAGTACGGAAGTACGGAAGTACGGAAGTACGGAAGTACGGAAGTACGGAAGTACGTAAGACCGGAAGTACTGAAGTACGTAA
>DNLG01000072.1:0-3241 GCA_003488525.1 Bacteroidota bacterium
TTGCGGGATCCACATCGAATCGCGATCGTATCGAACCCTGCCATCGGCCAGGATCGCGTCACTCCTCGACAAATACTTTTTCGTGATCGATGAATCCTTGAGGCCCACTTCGATGACGGTCTTCTCCTCACCCGAATTCGGATCGATCACCTTGCGGCGCCGAATGTCGATTACGGCAGAGTCCGACGGAATCAGATCGATCATCTCCAGAAGGTTTGTTGCGTCGATGATCACTTCATTCGAGTTTGCGTCTTCGACGATCGTCACTCCGGCGCCGGCCTTCAGGTTGACGTTACCCTGAATACCGTTCAAACTGAGCACGGCTCCTGTGGCGTTTGGAGACAGGCCTCCTGCCACTACGGCGCTCTGAGCCATAAATGCATACGGCGCTGTTGTCAGCTGCGTGCGCTTGGAAAACGGAAGTGCATCCGGCGCTTGGATATCCAGCCACAGCTGTTTGGTGAAGTCCACTCCGTCGAGCGGATCTGTTTCGCCGATGATCATATTGAACACACCGCGCACGACAACCACCGGCATCGTGGTGGTGTAGACGCGGTTTCCGCCGGTTTCGGAGTCATACAGTTCGACGGTGACGTTCCACGTACCGTCCTGGAACAGCGTACCGTCCTTGCGCAGCAGAAGGCCCTGGAAGGACATTCGCATTGGGATCTTGACCTCGCCCGGCTGCGCCAGAAGGTCCGTGCAGAGCCCGGCAAGCAGGAGCCCCATCGTCACGATGGCATGAAGCATGCGATATGGTCGCATGTTCTTCATCAGCGTGACCTCATGATCTTAGCCGAAAAACCAACGCGGCTGCTGCTGCCCGGCAGGCGGGCAAGAAGGCGCACGACGTACGTGCCATTGGCAACCTCGGCGCCCGCGTCGTCAAGTCCGTCCCAACGGAAGTCAACAGACTGTTCATCCGAGGATTCCTCGACCAGACTTGTGATACGACGACCGTCGATGGAATAGACTTCGGCGTCGATGTCTTCGAACGTGCCCCTGGCTACACGCAGGCGTACAACGTCTCTGAAGGGATTGGGCCACACAACAACCGTCGGTCCGGTACGCACCGGATTGTCGTCGTCGGGGGTTGACGCAATGACATCGATTCGGAACCAGAAGCCCAGATACCTGTATGCCGATACGACATCGCCGCTGGGGTCGCGTCCGGAGAGCGGAGCATCGGCATCCGTCAGCGTCTGGCTCATGTCGATGGCCGTCAGGCCAAGCGTACCATAAAGGAATACCGAGTCGCCCGGGCGGAATGAGGAAGGTGCGTAGGTAACGACCTGCGAGCGGCGGCGCACGGAGTCGACAAGTACCGTATCGCCATTCGGGTTTACAACCTTTACTTTGTCGTTGTAGAGCGAGCTGATGCTGCCGTATACCTGGAACACGCGTTGCACCGCCGGAACGAACTGCGTCGGCAGCGAGTCCGGGCTAGGGGGCTCGCCTACGTCACCTTGTGCCAGCATGGACGGCGCAAAGCCGGCCACAATGGCGCAGGTGCAAACAAATAGCAGTCTATGTATCAGCGCCATGGGTGCGATGGCCCGCTACAGTGAGAAAAGTCGACCAGGTTCGGAGGAAAAATCGTACGGTCAATTGTCGGCCGTATATTTTTCGGGTCGCAAATATCGGTTAAAAGATGTCATGAAACTGTCATAAAATGTCAGAGCAGGGACTTTTTTTCGGTCTCAGGCACCATCATTATCCACAACGACTATGTAATTTTACGTACTATGAGATGAAAAGGTGTGGTCGGTAGCCCTGGTTTATCCACATTTCCATTTTCCGATATCGGCGTACGGAATCCGGAATGGTAAGGAAATCAGCATCCTTCGGGCCGTTGTAACGCCGTATATTGCAAGGCTGTTTCACGACGCATATAAGATGTGTCGTGACGCACCGACTTTGTCAATTTTGTACCGGATAGAATATGCGCCGATTTGTTCCTCTTTTTCTCCTGCTGATGCTGGGTGCTGCCGATGCGTGGTCGCAGCTGATCGAAGTCATCGAAGCGACGAACCGCTCGCCCCGTGCCATGCCCATCCTGATCGACTCGGCCTTTGTGGTTGTGCGCAATGCGCAGGTACCGTTCGACCCCGTAAAGCTGCGGCTGAAGCGCTGTGATAATGGCGTGGATGTGCCGTTCTGCCTCGACCCGTGGACGCCCGGCACCGACAGTGTGATGATCTGGTTCCGGCTCGACAACGTTGCGGCACAGACAACGGTGGTGATCCGTGTGGAGCTTGATCAGACCATTGCCACGTCGAGATCAGACGGCAAGACGGTGTTTATCAACTATTCGGACAGTCTTTCGGCAGCCGCCGGGGCAGGTCCGGCCGGACCCTGGTCGGGCACATCGACGACCGTCCCAGCCGCCTTTGGAAGGGGCTTCATCATCGATGCCCGCATGACGGCGACGGCGCCAACGGGTGGTTTCCTGTGCTATTACGGGACGGACGCCGCTGGCAGCAGCGGATACTCGGTCAAGCACGACGCCCGCGCAGCCAGCACGGAGGCCGATCACTGGAGTCTTGCCAGCGGATCGGCCACAGACATCTCGGTAGCCCCGAAGAACTTCATCTGGAATGCCAACGAGATGGTGCGCTACTACATCGTGATGAATGATTCGCTGAATCTGGTATCGCGATACAGTGAGGCCGACCGTAACCGCCGTCACTTCGCCCGCTTCAACCGTCCTGCGGGTCAGCCCTGGACCGTCTTCGGGGCGGCCTCGCTGCCATCGGCCAGTGGCGACCTGCGCGTGTCGTACATCCGGATGCGTCCGAACTACGACATCCGGCCCCGCACTCAGCGTCGTGGCGCGCTCGTCCAGGCAGCCCCCTCCAATTACGTGATCTGTGACGGGGTGCCCGTCATCCTGTCGATCACCGGCACCGGCTGGCGCACGATCACGTGGTCGAACGGGGCTACGGGGCCCTCGATCTCGGTAACGACGCCCGGAACATATTTCGCCGACCTTACCGATGGCGCCGGATGTTCGGTGCGAACGGAGGTCATCACCGTGGGGTCCGGCAGTGCGCCCAAGGCCGGCAACGACACCACGTTCACGCTGTGTCTGGGCCGTCGTGAGACGCTCTCCGTAAAATCCGGTTTCGACCGCTACGAGTGGTACCTCTCGGCCGGAGCAAACCGCACAAAGCTGCCGTTTACGGGTCCGACCGCCGAGGTAGACTCAGCCGACGTGTACCGTTGCATCGTCAGCTCGGCC
>DNLG01000072.1:3465-3737 GCA_003488525.1 Bacteroidota bacterium
AGGCCCAATCCGGCCATCTGCGAAGGCGACTCGCTTGTGCTCACGGCCGAACCGGCCGGAAGTGCCGAGTACCAGTGGAGCCGTGACGGGGTGATCCTTGGAACCAACTCCAACCGCCTGGTAGTGCGTGATTCAGGCACCTACGCCGTGCTGATCCGCCTTGGAACCGGCAACAATGGCTGTCTGTCTCTGGCCAAGATGCGGGTTGAAAAGTCCTTCCCTGACACGCTGAGGTTTCTGCCGAGCTACTCGTTCTGCGAGGGGGATTCGGT
>DNLG01000072.1:3987-4610 GCA_003488525.1 Bacteroidota bacterium
GCCAAGGTTTCCGATACGGTTCTGTGTATCGCGTCGAACGCCGGTCTGTGTCCGGATACGGCCATCATTGCGCTTGAGCGAAAGGACGCTCCGGCTAATCCGATCACGGTTGTCGAAGGCAAGAAGTCGATGTGCCGTGGCGAGATCCTGACGCTGCAGACGCAGCTCAAGGGGTTTGGCTGCACGTGGATGCTCGACAGCACGCGACTTGATGCAAGCAACCCTGATCCGGTCGAGAATAAGACCGATTCGGCGGTGATCCAGATCCGCGCGCCGGGCACGTATTACGTGCTGGTGGACTATCGAAACGGCTGTCTTCGCAAGGACAGCATCGTCATCGACAACGGTATCGCGCCGCCGGACATTGTTGCACCTGATGGGATCGTGATGTGTCCGGGCGATTCGATCCGCCTGACCACGCTTGGGAAGTTCACAACGTACCTGTGGAGCAACGGTCAGACTGAGGATACGATCTACGTCACCCAGCCGGGCAACTACTCTGTCACCGTCACGCTCTTCGGCTGCGAGGCCAAGGCCTCCATCCGTGTAGAACTTGCTGATCCGAAGGGTCCGGTCCTTGCCTTCCGCGACTCCACCATGGTGTGCAATTCCTTCCCATGGGC
>DNLG01000026.1:0-274 GCA_003488525.1 Bacteroidota bacterium
GTTTATGGGTCTTGGTCTTCGGGCATTGTTCTTCGTTCATCGTTCCTCTTGCAGTGTTAATCTTGCATCGTGCATCGGTCATCCGTCATCGGTCATCCGTCCCCAGTCCCCCGTATCTTCGCCCCATGTCTTCAGCCAAAAAGCCCAAATGGTATGTGGTGTGGGTAGGCCATTCGCCGGGTGTGTACACCACGTGGACATTGGCCGAGAAGCAGATCCATGGGTTTCCGGGGGCTCGGTACAAGTCGTATGAGTCCAGAGAGGAAGCAGAAGC
>DNLG01000026.1:546-674 GCA_003488525.1 Bacteroidota bacterium
GATATGACGACGGGCGTAATGGAGTACCGAGGGGTTGACACGGAAACGCAGCGCGAGCTGTTTCGCATGGGACCCTACCAGGGGTCGTCCAATAACCATGGGGAGTTTCTGGCCATCGTCCACGCACT
>DNLG01000026.1:965-3569 GCA_003488525.1 Bacteroidota bacterium
AGCCAACGCCCCTGTGTTTGAGCTGATCGACCGCGCTGAGAAGTGGCTGAAGAACAACACCTATGCTAATCCGGTGCTGAAGTGGGAGACCTCCGACTGGGGAGAAAACCCCGCTGATTTTGGCCGCAAGTGACATTTTCGCACGTCCTATCAACAGGTAGAAGTCAATGAACATCCCCATCCAGGTGCTTGATCACGCGCGCGATCTGCCCCTTCCCTTCTATGCCACCGAAGGATCGGCCGGTATGGACATCCATGCGGCAGTTGGTGAGCCCCTTACCCTTGCTGCGGGCAAGGTAGCGATGGTGCCCACTGGACTGTGTGTGGCGATTCCGCAGGGGTACGAGATCCAGGTGCGCTCGCGCAGCGGACTGGCTGCCAAGAACGGGGTGTTTGCGCTGAACTCACCGGGCACGATCGACAGCGACTATCGCGGAGAGATCAAGGTGATCCTGGCCAACTTTTCGGATACGGACTTTGTGATTGAACGGGGCTTGCGGATCGCTCAGCTGGTGGTGGCAAAGCACGAACATGTCTCGTGGCAGACGGTTGAGAGCCTCGATGAAACAACTCGTGCCAATGGTGGATTTGGTAGCACAGGAGAACGATCATGACAATATCGATTGGCTCGGATCACGCGGGGTTTGTGTACAAAGAGGCCATCAAGGCGATGCTGAGCGCCGACGGACACATGGTGATCGATGTCGGCACGACGTCGGAAGATTCTGTGGACTATCCCGACTACGGCCACGCCGCTGCCGACCTCGTCCGCACAGGGCAGGCACAGTTTGGCGTGCTCGTCTGCGGTAGCGGCATCGGCATCTCCATCGCCGCGAACAAGGTTCATGGCATCCGTGCGGCGAACTGCACAAGTACCACGATGGCCCAGCTGGCACGTCAGCACAACGATGCCAACATGGTTGCCGTCGGACAGCGACTGGTGTCCGAGGAGGAAGCTCTTGCGATCGTGCGTACGTTTCTCGAAACGCCGTTCGAGGGTGGACGTCATCAGCGGCGGGTTGATAAGATCGAGCAGTCCGGAGATGCATCATGAGCAAGACCATTCTGGTTGTGTGCGCCCATCCGGATGACGTGGAGCTCTCCTGCGCAGGGACGATCAAGATCCTTACCGATGAAGGCCATCGTGTTGTCTTCATTGAGTGCACGCGCGCAGAGCTCTCTACACGTGGAACACCGGCGCTGCGCTCGCAGGAAGCCGAAACAGCAGCGCAGATTCTTGGCGTCCTCCATCGTGAATGCCTGGGTCTTCCCGACGGAGCCATTGAAAACACACTGGATCACGTGATGCCGCTCGTGGGTGCTATCCGACAGTGGCGTCCGTCGCTGATGCTCATCCCGCCCCCTGTGGAACGTCATCCCGATCACGAGGCCGTGCACGCGATCTCACGTCGTGCCGCATTTCTGGCCGGACTGGCACGGATCGAAACAACGCGCGACGGACAGTCCCAAGCCCCCTGGCGTCCGACGCGGATGCTCTGCTATCAGCAGCAGTATGACTTTCCGCGCCACGCCGATGTGTACGTCGATATCACCCACGTGTTCGAAGCAAAGATGGCATCCATCCGCGCCTTCGCTTCCCAGTTCCACGTTCCCGATGCATACGCATCGGATGAACCGCAGACGTTCATTTCGCGACCCGGCTTCATCGAGGAGATCGAAGCCCGTGCACGGTACTTTGGCGGACGTATCGGCGCGCAGTATGCCGAGGGGTTCCTGGCTATTGAGCCTCTGGCTGTGCGCTCTCTGGGTGATCTTGTATAGCGGGCGAGCTTAGCGGCCGCGCTTGATCTTACGGCGTACACTATCGAGATGCTGACGACGGGCATTGCGAACATCTTCGGTAGTGATTGACACGTCGCGACGTCCGATGGTCTGCATCGCATAGACCGTTACCAGAGCTATCTCTTGGTCGTTGTAGGGGGCTGGCGGCATTGCGCGGTGGAACTCTTTTCCTGTTGCCGAGGGTCCGCGCGCTCCAAAAGCAATGATCTTTGCCAGCTCAATGGGCTCCTTGGTCCAGATCTGGTTACGAGTGATGTTAACCGACCCCGTACCGTCCGTGCCGTGGCACCGCTGACAGTAATTCTGGTACAGGCGAGCGCCCCGCTGCTGCGTTGTGTCGGTCTTTGCGGCAAGAAAGACAGCCGCGCCGATGGTAAGTGAAACGATAAGCAGGAGCTGTGCAGAGCCGTGCTTCATAGTGTCCCGATAGTGCTGCCGTTAAACGTCCGGACAAATCTACACAGATCACGGTGCATCGAACACCATGAGCATTGATGCATACGGCGCAAGCTGCACGTCGTCGGTGAGCAGATACTCACGTCCGGATGGAATGGCACGTGCTCTTCGCGCCCCCTTCAAAACCTCGTCGAGACGCGTAAGAGAAAACGATCGTGATTTGTCATCGGCGTTGATGATGCAGACCACCGTCTCTTTGGAGTTGTATCGTGCCACGGCATAGACACCATTTTCGGGCGTGACATGTTTCATGGCACCGCTCGACATGGCCGGATGCTTCCGTCGAAAGTTCAAGAGCATGCGAAGCCAGGCGGACCATTCCTTGTGTTCATCAGAACCCGTGTG
>DNLG01000026.1:3812-4675 GCA_003488525.1 Bacteroidota bacterium
GCAAGTCCGATACGAAGCTTGCGAACATCTCCGTTGACAACGCCTGCGATACGGGGCAGGTCGTGATTGTCGAGAAAGGTCACGAGTGAGCCCGGACTTGCATACAGATAGTCTGCTGCGATGGTGCGATAGAGCCGTCCGACGCCCGTATCCCATCCCGACTCCTGCGTAAGTACATCGCGCACCGCGTTATAGGTTTGGAAATCGGTGACCGACTGCAGACGCGATGTGGGGTTGAACGGAAACTTTTGAAGGTAGTATGCCTGCGAGGCATGACTCTCGACCCATGTCTCACCGAAGATGAAGATGTCCGGAAACACACGTCGTACCTCAGTGTTCCACGTGTCCATGAACGACTGATCCGGATACGTGTAGGTGTCTACCCGAAGAGCATCGATGCCGGCCTCTTCGATCCACCATATGGTGTTCTGAATCAGATACCGCTGGACGTGAAGATTGGACGTGTTCAGGTCGGGCATCATACGGTCGAACCAGCCGCCGCGGAACCGACGCTTATCCTGCTCAGTGGCATACGGATCGAAGTTTGTGTTCTCTCGCCCGGTGGTCTGTGTGTACTCTTTCCATGTGTTAAACCAGCCAGCATCGGGTGGTTGTATGTGGAGGCGGTGACCATCACCAACGTGATTCAGCACGACGTCCATCACCAGCCGCATCCGGCGCGCATGCAGCTCGTCCGACAGGCCGCGGTAGTCGTCGTTCGTGCCGAGCCTCGGGTCGACGCGATAGTGATCCGTGATCGCATATCCGTGATAGCTGGAACGGGGCTCATCGTTCTCCAGAACCGGACACAGCCAGAGCGCCGTCACCCCGAGTGAGTCGAGATACCCCACATGCCGCCGCAC
>DNLG01000026.1:4928-12256 GCA_003488525.1 Bacteroidota bacterium
CTGCCATGACCAGATACATCACGTCTGATTGATCCAGACCGATCCTGTCTTGCCGTCGACCGCGCTGCCGGAGTTCAAACAATGCGGTATCGCCGGGCTGACCGTCTGCAATGATCGTGATCGTTTGCGACGGTGCATTCGGTGCGATCTGCACACGCAGGTATTGATAGCGGGAATTGCCTGCGGCGGTTGCTGAGATAAGCGAAACTCCCCTGCCCTGAACGCGCACCGCGCGACTGGTGAGGTTAGCCCCCTCTACGAGTAGTTCCAACGTATCGACGCCCATTCCCGACCACCAGTGGGGCGGATCTATCCTGTCAATCCGCGGCTCTCGGGAGAGAAGGAGGAGTGCTGCAAGAGCACCTAGAAGTCCTGTCATCGGCGAAAAATCGGCAATTTCCGCCAATGGCACGTGTCGAAGCAGAGACTTACCACATTCCCGTCATGCTCTCGGAGTGCATTGATGCGCTCAGGATATCCGACGCCGGAGTATACGTTGACGCAACGCTGGGAGGGGGCGGACACACGTCAGCGATCCTTGAACAGCTCGGTTCATCGGGCCGTTTGGTCTCGTTCGATGCCGATGAGGTTGCCATCGAACATTGCAGTCGACGCTTTGCCGACGAGCTCTCTCGTGGCGAGCACTCACGATTGCGGCTGGTGCATGCGAACTTCTCGACGATGCGTGAGCATCTGACGCCGGGAAGCGTCAGCGGCGTGCTGCTGGATCTGGGTGTTTCGTCGTATCAGTTCGATCACCATGTGCGCGGTTTCAGCTTTCGACTCCAGGCGCCCCTTGACATGAGGTTCTCACCCGAGGGTGAGACCGCCGCCGATGTCCTGAACACGCGATCCGAAGAACAGCTATCCACATTGTTCTTCACCTATGGGGATGAACCACAGTCTCGCCGCCTGGCAAAGGCCATCGTGCAACGTCGGGCGATCGCCGCTTTCAGGACCACGGCCGATCTGCGTGACCTGGTGGTGCAGCAGATCCCGCCGCATCATCAGGCAAAGACGCTCGCACGGCTGTTCCAGGCGCTTCGCATCGCCGTCAACGACGAGCTGGAGCGGCTACGGGCAACACTGCTCGACGTGATCACGCTGCTGGCGCCACAGGGTCGCATCGTGGTAATGAGCTATCACAGTGGCGAGGATCGGATCGTCAAGAACGTGTTTCGTGACCATCCGGAAGTACTGAAGATCATCACAAAGAAAGCCGTCGAGGCATCCGACGAGGAGCAGCGCGTCAACCCCCGCTCACGCAGTGCACGCCTGCGGGTGGCCGAGCGACGGTCTGAGTAGTTTTGCACGACTCTTCAGGTACTCCCATCGCATGACCAACACGGCAACGTTTACACAGCCCGAACTCGTGACCATGTTTGGTCCGGCCGCTGCTTCGCTCCCCACCGACCTTACGATCACCGGCATCAGTACCGACACGCGTACGCTCATTGCCGGCAACGCGTTCATTGCGCTGCGTGGTGAACGTTTCGACGGACATGACAAGATCGATGAGGCCGTGCGCAAGGGGGCTGGCCTGGTCCTCACGGAGGACCTTTCCAAGGTGCCCCCTGGTGCAACTGCACTGGCCTGTGGTTCCACGCTTCACGCGCTGGGAACATTTGCCTGGTTCCACCGCCGACGGTTCTCAATCCCGGTGGTGGCCATCGCAGGTGCGGCAGGAAAAACTTCAACGAAGGACGTCGTAGCCCACGTACTTGCCTCGACGATGTCGGTTCTGAAGACCGAGGCGAACTATAACAATCAGGTCGGCACGCCATTGACGTTGCTGCAACTGACGCACGAGCACGAGGCAGCCGTGATCGAGATCGGCACCAACGAGCCGGGCGAGATTGAGATCCTCTGTGCGATGGTGCAGCCAACGCATGGCCTGATCACCAACATCGGAAAAGAACATCTCGAAAAACTGGTCGACCTCGACGGAGTCGAGAAAGAGGAAACGGCCCTGTTCGATTATCTCCGCGACCATCATGGCGTGGCCCTGGTCAACGTCGATGATGATCGCCTGGCCAAGTACGTCCCAACCTTTACACGGGCCATCACCTTTGGCGTTGAATCCGGCGCAGAGATCCATCCCACCGTTGCCTTTGATAGCGAAGTACGTCCATCGCTGCACATCGTGCATGGTTCCTACACCCTGCGCACCCAGCTGCGGACTCATGGGCTTGCCTCGGCTTACAACGCTACATGTGCCCTGGCAGTTGCCTGGGCGCTACATGTGCCGGCGGCACATGTGCAGCACGCACTCTCAACCTATGAGCCCCCTACATCTCATGGGTATGGTCGGATGCGGGTTCAGCGACTCTCCGGCATGACTGTGCTGAACGACTGCTATAACGCCAATCCCGAGTCGATGATCATGGCGCTGCGGACCCTGCAGAAGTTTCCGGCGCACAAACGTATCGCGGTTCTGGGGGATATGCGGGAACTTGGTGCGGCGGCCGAAGAAGAGCACATGCATATCCTGAACGATGCGCATCAGCAAGCCGATATTGTGATCGTTATGGGCGATGAGTTCCGCCGGGCGCTTGAACGTCTGGATCTGCCGCACGTGATCTATGCAGCAAACATGCATGCATGTCGGGATCACATCCTCGAGGTCCGTGCCGATGATTCCGTGCTTCTTGTCAAAGGATCACGCGGCATGGCGATGGAACAGGTCATAGATTTGCTGTCCGAGGGGAGCGGGGAGTAAACCATGTTATACCAGTTAGCGCTGTGGATCCGGTCGATCACCGATGTACCGGGGATCAACCTCTTCAGCTACGTAACGTTTCGCGCAGCGGCCGCAGCCATCTTTGCCCTGCTGATCTCATTCGTCGTGGGTCCGCGCATCATCGCCATGCTCAAGCGGCGTCAGGTGGGCGAACAGGCCAAGGTGGAGCTCCAACAAGTTGGTCTGCACGTAAACAAGGCAGGAACGCCAACGATGGGTGGATTGATGGTTCTGCTGGCGGTGCTTCTGCCAACACTTCTCTGGGCCAACGTGCTGAACATGTACGTTGTGCTCGCCGTGGTGGCAACGGCCGCTCTTGGCGGCGTGGGGTTTCTGGATGACTATCTCAAGGTGGTTAAGAAGTATCCCAAGGGGCTTATCGGACGCTACAAGATCGTGGGTCAGGTAAGCGTTGGTTTGTTCGTTGGCGGTTGTCTGTACTTCTTTCCCGAATGGTTCGGACTGACGCATCAGACGAACACTCTCACGACGATACCGTTTCAGAAGCTGGCGCATTTCGACTTTGGGTACCTTTACATACCGCTGGTGATCTTCATCATCACGGCCACGTCCAATGCCGTGAACCTTACAGATGGTCTCGACGGTCTCTGCATCGGCACGGTGGGCATCAGCGCACTTACGCTGGCCGTGATCGCCTACTTCAGTGGTAACGCCTTCTTTGCCGACTATCTCAACATTGCCCACCTGCGCGGAACGGATGAGCTGGCGATCTTCTGCGCCGCGATCGTTGGTGCCTCACTGGGCTTTCTCTGGTACAACGCCTACCCGGCGCAGGTTTTCATGGGCGACACGGGCTCGCTGGCCCTTGGTGGAGCGATCGGCGTTCTCTGCGTGCTGATCAAAAAGGAGTTTCTTCTTCCTATCGTTGGAGGCGTGTTCTTTGCCGAAACTGTTTCGGTTATCATTCAGGTGTCGTGGTTCAAATACACCAAGAAGAAGTTCGGTGAAGGACGTCGCATTTTCCATATCGCCCCCTTGCATCATCATTTCGAAAAGAGCGGCTGGCATGAATCCAAGATCGTTACGCGGTTCTATATCGTTGCGATCATGCTGGCCATCATCACGATGGCTTCTTTTAAGGTCCGATGAGCGCCACGTATAGCGTTGGGATTGTGATCCCCGCCGGAGGACGCGGCACGCGCTTTGGTGGCGACGTACCGAAGCAGTACGTCGATCTCGGGGGCCTGCCGATCATCGTAAGGACGGTGCGGACGGCACTTGCTGCCGAACATGTCCGTGCGCTGATCATCGCAGTGCGAAGAGAGGAGATCGGGCATCTGCGTTCTCTTCTCGAAGCACATGGTTGCGCAGATGAGCGCATCGACATCATCGAAGGTGGCGCCGAGCGGCACCAGTCCGTAGCAAAGGGGCTTTCGCATCCATTGTTGGAGGGTGCCAACGTCATCCTCGTACACGATGCCGTACGTCCGTTGGCGAGCATCGCGCTTTTCAACGCGGTTGCAATGGCAGCACACACACACGGCGCTGCCATTCCGGCCATCCCGATTGCCGATACGCTCAAGCGAGTTGACGACCGTAATGTCATCATCGAAACGGTGGATCGAGCATCGATTCGGCGGGCGCAGACACCTCAAGGGTTTTCCGGTGAGCTGATCCGGAGTATCTACGCTGAAGCCATGGACCGAGCTCTGGCGGCAACGGACTGTGCCTCACTGGCGGAACAGGCGGACGTTCCCGTCCTGATCATCCCCGGTGAGGAAAGAAACATCAAGATCACAACGGCCTTCGATCTGGCTCTGGCATCGTTGTTGCTAAATGAGTCGAGGTTGTAGCTACGTAACAAACTCCGACCTGACGGGTTCTTTTGCGTCGATACCCATGTGCGTGTATATTCGCGCCGCCCACTAAATCCTCATTGTAGAACCAAGGATCAAACATGTTCTGGACGCCCGAACTCGCCACGTATCTCGAGGATGCTCCATGGCCTGCAACAAAGGAAGAGCTTATCGATTACTGCAACCGCACCGGCGCGCCGCTGCAGGTGATCGATAATCTCACGGAGTTGGATGATTCCGAAGAGATCACATATGAAGGTATCGAGGACCTCTGGCCTGAGTATGAGGAAGGGTCTGACGATATGTTCTTCAGTGAAGATGATGAGGGATACGAGTCATAAGACTCCTCTTCCGCGACCATTCTCATCACGCCCTGTTTGCTACCGCATGCAGGGCGTTGCTGTATCAATCTCCGCACTCGGTCGGTAACTTGCACCCCGTGAACACAAGGCGTCAATACCGCTCTGTGCTGCTGTGGTTCCTTGGTCTTCTCGGCGCCGCCGCGGCCGCGTCGACGTCTGTCTGGGCGCAGGATACGTATCGCGATAGTCTTGAGCTGGCCGGTGAACGCTCACGCGTGCTGCAGCTGACTGAGTTGCGTGCTGTGGAGATCGTCGGATGTCAGCAGACCGTACCGGAAGATCTTCGCACGATCATCTCTTCCCGGCAGAGTGACTACTCCATGGGACGTAAGCTTACGGTGTTCTTTGAACAGGCGATGCGCAAAAACCCGGCCGCGCCACCGGTCGTACTTCGACGTCTAACATCGATCCGCAAGAGCTACGACGAGGAACGTGTTTTCTTTGAACTGGCTGTTGCACGTGATGACAGTGCCACGCTGCTGAACTACCTTGTTCAGAATGGCTTTCACAATGCCAGTGTCCGTTTCGGATACGGATATGATTCGTCGACCCGACTGTTCACGCTTCGCTTTGTGATCAACGAAGGTCGGCGCGCCATGATTGATACGCTGGTTGTGCGCGGACTTGACTCGGTGGAAGCATCGGTGCGGAGCGAAGCGATACGCAGCATCGCCATACGTCGTGGTAGCCCCTTTTCCGAGGCGTACGTCGAGGAAAATGCGCGTACACTTGTCCGCGTTCTCCAGAACAACGGCTATTACAAGGCGCGCTATGAGCGACCTCTGGTTGGCATCAGTGGCGATGGCGAACACGACACGGTTGTGGTAGAGGTCCAACCCGGACGTCGGGTAAAGATCGATAGCATTGAGTTTGTCGAATACGCCGACGGTTATCCTGCGGTCAATCTCTCGACACGGCAACGGCAGCTTGATTTTAGTGCCGGACAGTGGTACAGCAAGGAGCTTATCGAACAGTCCCGAGCCAATCTCATGGGGCTCGGCACCTTTGAGATCGTTCTGATCGATACGGTCGGTCATGACTCTACCTACAGTGGATCAGACAGCTCCGTGCGGATGCGCGTCTTTACGCGTAACTCCAAGCCACACGATGTTGGATTCAACTTTCCACTCTTCCAGACGGCCATCGACAACTTTCTGAACTTCGGTGTTGCTGCTACTGCCCAGTATCGTAACGTCTTCGGTGGTGCACAGGTTGCATCTATTTCGCTGCAGTACACGCTGCAGGACATTGCACGCTTAGCCCAGGGTCAGCAACTCGAGCGTGAGTTCAACGGCTCTCTGGTGCTTGCTTGGCCGAATCTGGGTCGACTCTTCTCTCAGCGGGTCGGTTTGTCGACCTCGACCTTCTATTCAAACCGTCAACTCATCACCCCCTTCCGTCTTGAGGCATTTGGTGTTTCGGCTCAAGCACCCATTGCGTTCTACTCGCACACGTTTTTCAATGCGATAGACCTCAACGTCGGCATCGACCGTCAGATCCCGATCAACTTCGACTTTGCGATCAACTCTGCCTATGGTGAGGCCACAACAGCAGAAGACACAGCGCTCGTGCGAAGCACATACAACCAGTTTCTTGTGCTCACGAACTACCTCAAACAGTCCGGCTCCCTCTTCACAGGGCTTACAGCTGGTTTTACCCTCAGAGGAGACCATCGCGACAATCAGCTGAACCCGTCACGGGGTACTTTCTCGAGTATCTCCATGGAATGGGGCTGGGGGGCCGGTAAGTACATCCGCGGCCAGGCATTCGTCTCCAGCGCCGTCCCTGTCGGCAATCGCCTTATCGCAGCCGGCAAGGTGAAGCTGGGTCATATCGAGCTCCTGGATTTCGTCCGTGGCGACTCTATCCGCAACAACACCTATGTTCCTCTCGACCGACAGTTCTTCGCCGGCGGTCCTGCCAGCATCCGTTCGTTTGCATCACGTCGACTTCATGATCCCAATTCCGGCGTCATCCGCAACGTCGACGCCGATGAGTCGCTGATTCTTTCGAATGTCGTTGGCTCAGGCTCCCTCATCGAGCTGGGTTTCGAGCTCCGATACACCTTCCCCCGCCCGCGAGGCGTCGATGAACTCTGGGCTGGTATTATCGAACGAAGTGGCATCACCCTCTTCACCGATGTGGGTAATGCATTCAACCGTTTCACAACCGAACTCTACGGAAGTGTAACACCGCAGGATCTGCTCTATGGCAGTGTTGTGGCCCTCGGCCTGGGCTACCGCTTCGAAACACCCGTCGGCCCCTTCCGGGTCGACTATGCCACCAGCGTCTATGATCCCCTACGTGGCGAGGGCCGCTGGATTACCGACCGCACAGGCGTCTTCATGACCAGCAACTGGCAGCTAAGCATCGGCATTGGGCATGCGTTCTAGGTTTTAGGTGTGAGGT
>DNLG01000026.1:12410-15709 GCA_003488525.1 Bacteroidota bacterium
AGGTGTGAGGTGTGAGGTCACTGGTCACAGACGGGCGAGACTGTGTCTCGCCCCTACTCGTCACAGGTCACAACTGCCGACGATGCGGGTGCCTTCGGCATCGATAGAAGCACGGTACATTCCGGATGTGTTGTACGGCATGGCCACGCGACCGAGTCGGTCGAGGACGATCATTCCGCCAAAGCCACCCATCGCACCGATCTCCGTCAGCACCGCTGCGGATGCGGCAAGGGGCTCTTCATTCAAGTACTGCATGCGCGCAATGATCCGCGAGGCGGCGCTGGTGCGCAGGAAGTATTCACCGACGCCGGTACAGGACACAGCGCCCACGGCGTTGTCGGCATAGGTGCCGGCACCGATCACCGGCGTGTCGCCAATACGACCGGCGCGTTTGCGCAGAGTTCCGCCCGTGGAGGTGGCTGCAACGATATCGCCATGTGTGTCCATGACGACGGCGCCGACAGTGCCGGACGAGGGTAGCCATGCACCAACGTCGTCGCAGGGAATGAAGTAGTCGGGACCGACAGTATCACTTCCGGCCACGTCAGCGAGTGCGTCTACCTCCTCACCGGCAAGAAAGACGTTGGGGGTTGATTGCATGACATAGTTGGCCACACGGATGGGGTTTTTCAGTGTGCGGGCAACAGCGATCGCTCCAGCCGTACGATCTCTTCCATGCATGATGGATGCATCGAGTTCAATCATCCCATTCGATGTCGGTGACGAACCACGTCCGGCGTGAAACAGTCCGCAGTCCTCCATCGCCTCAACGGCCGCGATCGCTACGTCGAGCGCAACATCACCGTTGCGCAGACGTGACGTCATTGTATCGAGGAGCGCTCCTAGAAAGGCCTCTGCCTCTTCCAAACGTCCAAGTCCACGGTATCGGGCAAGGTCTCCGGCACCGCCGTGAAGAGCCAGAGCAAATCGTTGTTCGCGCATAATCAGCTGAGAATCTTTCCGATGATCGAATCTTGAATGTTCTCGATTGTTGCCTTCGAAAGGAGGATCAGTATCCCCTCGGTGACGATGTGTGGATGGTGTTGAACATTCATTCCCGATAGTTTGAGTGCCTCAACGACAGGTGCTGATTCGCCCCCTGTTACCACTACGGGAAGATTCTTCACGCCCATCTCTTCAGTGAACTGTGTTATGGCGTGATGAACACCTCCGACAACGGAAGCTGTGATGCCTGACATTAAACACTGGGCCGTGTTGATGCCAATCGTTCGCGTCGGCGGTGTATACGTCATCTCGGGAATTGCCGCCGTCTGCTTGGCAAGGCCAAACAGCTGTGTCGAAAAACCGGCAAAGATCACCCCACCCAGAAAGTGTTTCGATGCCGACACGGCGTTAACGGTGACGGCTGTTCCACAGTCAATCGTAAGCAAAGGGGCGGACGCCCTTGCCAATGCGCCTATCGTACCAAGCATTCTGTCAATCCCGGCATTTTCTATCTCTTCCAGGGATAGCTCGCTCTGGTTGCGCATCAGTAGTGTGTGTGCGTTCAGGACGTGATGGCCGGGGATACGCTGAAGTACTTTGACGATGGCCGTTGTCTGCTTGTGATTAACACTCGAGAGTCCGATCAGGTAACGTTTCGATACGTTGTCGCGGAAGTGCAACTGAACATTCTTCTTCCACTCCTTGTCGTAAGGGAATGACAGATGCACATCATCATGGTGAATCTTTACACGACTGTTTCCAACGTCTATCGCGGCTATGCCGTACGTGACGTTGTTGAGTTCAATCGAGGTATCGGAGAGTGTCGCCATCATCGATTATCCTTTGAGTTCCGTCGTT
The DNA here is from genome assembly GCA_003488525.1 of Bacteroidota bacterium. Taxonomy (GTDB): domain Bacteria; phylum Bacteroidota; class Ignavibacteria; order Kapaibacteriales; family Kapaibacteriaceae; genus UBA10438. The sequence goes on from DNLG01000026.1 coordinate 14,214, forward strand.
GATGTTCACCACCACAAGGCGGCCGTTCTCGTCTAGATCGTTGGCTTTCCATTGTCCGTCGTAACCATGTAACTCGACCATTGTCGTACCGATGCCGAGCTCCAGTCTCCAAAGTTCATAAACTTCTTCTGATGACAACCCGATAAGTGGTTCCAGACTGAGGCGCAGAGCTTCGATCACCTCTTGCGGAGTAGTCGAGATGCCGAGTCGGCGTAAAGACGTTGCGGGCTGACCAATAGTCTCGCCAAAGTCCTTCTGAAGCACGTTCATCCCGATACCAATGACCGTCGTCTGGCACTTGGATCCCATGAAGTCATGCTCGATAAGAATGCCTGATAGCTTGCACCATCCGGCCTCTTCACGTGCCTGCACGTCGTTGGGATACTTGCAGCGGATTCGATCTGTCAGTCGAAACTGTCGAAGCACGTTCAGAGCTGCCAGGCACCCGCGCGCCATATCGGCTGCAAGATCAGATACGCTGCGCTCCTCGTTGTGTCGCAAACCAAACGTCACAAGAACGCTCTCTCCCGGCACGTCGTGCCAGACGCGTCCTCTTCGCCCCCTACCGCCCGTCTGATGGTCGGCCGAAACAATCACACTCTCGACATCGCGCAGGAGCTCCCGTGCAACCTCGTTCGTGGAAGCAACTTCGCTGAGGTGGATGTGATGAGTAAAGGTCAAGACTGAAAGTAAAAAAGTTTACATCCGCTCATTCCGCGGACACCGCTTGCGCAACATACCGCCATTTTCGTGTGCTGTCTGCTATTTTGTGCTTCCTGCATGAGTCTTGCCTCATCCGATACCATCTGCGCTCTTGCAACCCCTCCGGGTGTTGCGGGGCTAGCAGTCATCCGCATAAGCGGTCCACGCGCCTTTGAGTACTGCGATGCTTTCTTCCGGGGAAGTATCGCTGCCGTCGATGCACCGGACCATAGCATCCAATTCGGGTGGTGGGGCGAGACAGAGCGTCGCGTCGATACGGTTACGCTCATGATCTACCGGTGCCCTCGGTCGTATACCGGTGAGGACGTCGTCGAGATCGGATGCCATGGTGGTGTGTTTGTCTGTGACACGATTATAGCCGACCTCCTATCAGCTGGGGCACGACATGCCGACCCGGGTGAGTTCACCCGCCGGGCGTTCCTTAACCGTAAGCTTGATCTGGTACAAGTCGAAGCCGTTGCCGATATCATTCACTCGGCCTCGCACCGTGGCGCCCAGATCGCAGCACGTCAGTTGGCAGGGGGCTTTACTCGCCGCCTCGAATCCATCCGCTCGTCCCTGCTTGAAACCGTCGGCCTGATCGAACTCGAACTCGACTTCTCCGAGGAGGACGTCGAATTTGTGTCCCGCGCCGCCCTTCGCTCCCGAATCCTTGATATCACCTCTGAAATACATCTGACCGCGTCATCGGCTCACGCCGCAAGCGTCCTCAGATCTGGTTTTCATATTGCTGTGGTCGGCTTTCCTAATGCCGGGAAGAGCTCGCTGTTCAA
>DNLG01000026.1:15955-24130 GCA_003488525.1 Bacteroidota bacterium
TACACCGTCCACCTTGTGGACACGGCAGGACTGCGCCAGACCGAGGATTCGATCGAGCTGGAAGGCATCGCCATCACGGCTTCGGTTATGGAGCAGGCCGACCTGGTTCTCGTTTTGAACGACATTTCCCTTGGGGCAGACCATTCGAACGCGCTCTTCAGCGAACTACAAGAGCGCTTCCCGGATATCCCCGTTCTCCTGGTCCAAAACAAAGGTGATCTCCTAGTAGATTCCGAGACACTGCCAACAGGGACACTTCTCTGCTCTGCGAAAACTGGCGCAGGGATTGATACCCTTCGAAGCGTCATTCTTTCAGACGTTCGCCGCAGCACCACGAACGTTACCGACCACCTCGTCAATGCCCGTCAGGCCTCCCTCCTGATGACCATTGCTGACTGCCTGGGGGCAGTCCTTACCGGAATCGACCATCGCGCTTCCAGCGACGAACTCGCCGTGGATCTCCGTACTGCCATCCGGCTTCTTGGAGAGATCACAGGAGAAACTTGGAATCCGGACGTTCTCGACACAGTTTTTTCGCGTTTCTGCATAGGGAAATGACCAATGGTGCCTGAACTGAGCATTCGACCGCTCGAAATCGTCGACTTTTCGCCATTCCTCGAGATCCAGCGCGAAGCGCTACTGCAATCGCCGGAAGTCTTCGGATCCGACTATGAGTGGTTCGAAAGCCTGTCGATCCTCTCCAAGGAGCAGAGGTACGAGAAGTACATCAACTTCCCCTATCAGTTCATCCTTGGCGCTTTTACCCAGGAGGGTGAACTCGTTGGAATGATCGGGTTTACCAGCGAATCGCAGCCCAAGATCCGTCATAAGGGTCAGGTTTGGGGTCTCTTCGTCCGTCCTCAATTCCGCGGAAAGGGCCTCGCCACCCTACTCATTCAGTCTGTCCTCGATACCGCTCATAGCGTCCTTGATATCGAACAGGTACAATTGGCCGTCAGCACACAAAACGAGGCGTCGTACGGATTATACCTTCGTCTTGGCTTCACCGTCTTTGGAACGGAGCTCCATGCGATGAAGATCGATAGTTCCTACGTAGATGAGTATCATATGGTCAAGTTTTTAAAATAGTGTTCCACGTGAAACACGTTGCGGGATTCTCGTGATTTGAAATCTGTAGTTTTAGATTGTTCCACGTGGAACGTTTTCTCAAAACAGCTGTTTTCCTGCTGTTTAGCGCCGTAATGGCTACTCCAGCACCACAAAAGCGAACCTATGAAGCCTCTGTTTGACGTTTTGGTCATCGGTGGCGGCCATGCCGGGATTGAAGCCTCCTGCGCTGCTGCCAGGATGGGCATGCGGGTGGGTCTCTTGTCCATGGACCCACGGACGATCGGACGTCTGTCCTGTAACCCATCGATCGGTGGGAGTGCCAAAGGCCACCTGGCCATCGAGATCGATGCTTTAGGGGGCGTGATGCCCCGCATAGCTGACGCCAGCGGTATCCAGTTCAAGCTCTTGAACACCTCCAAGGGTCCGGCCGTCTGGTCACCCCGGTCACAGAACGACAAGGACCTTTACCCCACCTTCGCCCAGCATCTGCTACGGCAGCATCCAGGAATAACCCTGATTGCCCAGACTGCCGTTGAAATCCTCGTGCGTAGCTCCCAGGTGTACGGAATACGGACGGCTGACAATGAGGAACTAACGGCATCCGCGGTCATTCTCTGCTCCGGGACGTTTCTCAATGGAGTGATGTGGACCGGGGACACGTGTTCCGCCGGCGGTCGTGTCGGTGAACAAGCGGCGGAGAAGATCTCGGATCTCCTGGTTAGTCATGGACTGGAAAAGGGTCGACTCAAGACCGGGACGCCTCCGAGGGTGGACAAGGCCTCCATCGATCTGTCGAACATGGTGCTTCACGACGGAGATGAAACACCACGCCCCTTCTCTATCCATACGCGTCACGTCCGCAACAGACTCGCGTGTTTTGCCACCTCTACGTCGGAACAGACCCACGACATTCTGCGGGAAGGATTCTCCCGTTCACCGATGTTTACCGGACGCATCAAGGGGGCCGGACCTCGGTATTGTCCATCGATCGAGGACAAGGTAGACCGGTTCTCCGACAAGGCTTCCCACACCATCGTTCTAGAACCCGAAGGGCTTAGCACCAACACCGTCTATGTTAACGGATTCTCAACTAGTTTACCAGTTGATATTCAAGAACGTGGACTTCGCAGCATACGGGGTCTTGAACACGCTTCGATCCTTCGTCATGGTTATGCTGTCGAGTACGACTTCTTCTTTCCGTATCAGCTGACCTTTGGTTTGGAGACGAAAGCCATTAAGGGGCTCTTCTTTGCCGGCCAGATCAACGGCACTTCCGGATATGAGGAAGCAGCTGCGCAAGGACTGATGGCGGGTATCAACGCGGCATTATCGGTACGCAACGAAGGAACGTTCAGTCTGAAACGATCAGAGGCCTACATCGGGGTAATGATCGATGACCTCGTGAACAAGAACACCGAAGAACCGTATCGAATCTTTACGTCACTGGCTGAATACCGTTTACTTCTTCGCATCGACACGGCATACACACGACTGTCGAGATATGGTCGCTCACTCGGATTGATCGATGACGCCACGTGGAACACGATCACGAGAAAAGAGGAGTTGGTAGCGCGTCTTGAACGCTTAACGAACGAAACGAAGATCACACCGCTGGAGGCCGAGCCAATCCTTCGTCAGGCCGGTGAGGAGCCGATCATTGAGACGACGACCATCCGGACGATCGTTCGACGCCCGAACGTTAACCTATCACATCTGCTTGATGTGAAATCCGATGCTGTGAATTCAGACTTCTACAACGAACATCCCGATGTCATTCATCGTGTGGACACGGCGATCCGCTACGAGGGATACATTGAGAAACTCCACAAGGAGATTGAGCGATTCCGACAGCAGGAATCAATGATGATTCCCGAAACCTTCAGTTACGAGAATGTACAGAGTCTCTCAACTGAAGGTCGTGTGAAACTATCTCGCATCCGACCATCATCTCTGGGTCAGGCATCTCGCATTCCGGGAGTCTCCGCATCCGATGTTTCAATCCTGGCGTTGTATCTGCGATAGAGCGGATGACTATCGTTCGATGACAAGCGGACGCGTTGTCTGACCATTCACGGACCGAATCACCAGGTGATACGCTCCCTGAGGCAACTCGGAAACATCGATTCTCGTACCGGTACCAATGACAGGTACGGATGAGCGCAACGATCCGAGATTATCGAAGATGTAAATCTGTGTGAGCTCCACATTGCCCCCTACCAGAACGCTACCCGAGGCAGGGTTCGGTCCGATGGTGATGCCCTGCTCCCAGGTCGTTGAGACCGACGATCCCTGATCGATCGAGATTACGCGGGGCGACTCCTCGATCAGACTTGAACCGGATCCCAGAGATACGAAACGCAGTCCGTAGCCGCTCCCGGTTGGCACACTGACGGGTACGCGCCAGAGGAAGCCCTGTAACGGAGCTCGAACGCTATCACTGACAATGGCGACCACGCTGTTTTCATTTACCAGTTCTATCCTGACGATGCCGGTTAGATTGGTCGTCCATGTTATCGGATAGGCCACGTCCCTGACCCATACCTGCTCGGAATCGAGCCCGTTGATCGCGAGAAATGGCGACGCTACTTCAAAACTGTCAGATGGTGACAGTTCAGACCGACCTGTTTCGCTGCCATCGGGTGCTGTGACAACCGCTTGCGTGTTCCACGTGTAGAGTCCTGATGAAAGTGGCTTAAGAGTAACAAACCTGTCACGCGCGACGAGGGTATCGAGCACCTGCTGGCCTATACTGTTGGTCACCACATAACGGAGTCGTGAATATGTTCCCTGTGGTGAGACGCGGAGTGTTACCGGGTCTTCATCCGAGACCTTCACACCACCGATTGGAGTGAGGGGGCGAGGGGTGCGCACCTGGGATGACGGGATGACGGGGCTTCCAAAACAGAACTCCCCTACCTGTGCGGTATCGACGACAAGCTCTCGAGTGTTTGGGTTGTATCGTGTGCGGAGAGGATAAAAAGCCCCTTTACCAATCGTGTCACGGTAGTACACGGTCGTATTAGCAGGATCGGTGATGCCGAATCGATCTACGTTGAAACGAAACTCTGCACCATGGCTTTCCATCCCTTCCTGGGTGATGGTCATACGTGATTGATAGATCGTCCTCGGTGCAGAGATCGCCACCGCCGATGCGCCTTTACCGCTGATAAAGCGGGGATTTTCTGGAGACCACATGTATCGGCGTGCCGTGGTGGTGTTGTAGAAGAACGAGATCAGCGTATGGTAGGTGATCGACACTCCCACGGTGTCGGTGCCGCGGGTGTAGACGTAGGTATTCGTTGGGAGGATCTCGTCGATCAGCACATCGGCCGCATGCCGACCAGTCGGAAATGGAGAACGTTCGGCCTTATAGGGGAACATCATGCTCGGCAGCTCTGCCTCGAACACAACATCGCCATTCGAGGCAACTTCGGACACAAGTGTCCGGTTGTTGGAAAGGGCAGATCCCCAGGCGATCAGTCGGTTGCCGTTATTGAGGGTCTGCATCGCCCCCTGGACGCCTGCATAGAGATCGGGCGTCTTGCGATACTGCCATACCAGCCTGCAGGTCTTCTTGTCTTCGTTGATCTCGTACTCTGCGCCCCGTGACCATTGCGGAGTTCTCTGCGTGCCGTTATCAAAGACCGAGATGTTCCCATTCGGGAGTCGGCGTGCGTCGTGCTGGTAGGAAAACTCCGCGGGGTCTGTGGTACCGAGACCATTCTCGAAGGTGAATTGATTAAGCTTTCCGCCAAGGATCCAGAGAACCTCACCGGTCGTGCGGTGAATCTTTGCCACGAGCGAGGCATGTCGCGCGCTGATGAGAAAGTGCCCGTCACGATCGATCTCCACGGAATTGAGGTGGAAATAGCGAATGGAAGGAGCTGTAAGGTCCTCGTAGGAGACTGTGACGGGAAAATGGTCGAGTGACCTCCACTGAAAGAGGATGCGACCATTGATGTCTATCTCCTGCAAGAGCATCTGTTGAACCGAAGCAGCGGGATGACCTCCGGGGACTATCGAGCGCATGTCTATTGTGACGTTCTCCTGCATGATCACCACACGGTTTCCGTTCGGAAGCACCAGGAATCCATGCATGGCAAGATTGTAGCCGTTCGCTCCGGATAATGAGTCGACGGTGTTCAGGGTAGTGTCAACGATATAGACGCTGGAGGACTCGCGTGGCCCGGTCCCTGCTGACTGAAAGATGCTGTAGCCCATTCGACCATCCGGGAGGACGCGAAAATCAAACGCATACTCCTTGAGAATTCGTGAGGCAAGGGGCTTTCCATCGTTCCCGACGATCAGCAGTGAGGGTGCAAAGGGAGGGTTTGCCACGCGGCTATTGGGTGCAAGAAAGAGCGCACCCGGACCCGGCACGGTCGAGGTTTTAATGGTCACAGGGGGGAGTATCTGCGACGTGATTGGGAATGCAAAAGCAAGGACCGTGAAGAGTGAGCAGAGGACAGTAGACAAGAACTTCATGGGGCTCGAGAGGATGTTTGGGTAGTGGTGTGCGTAAGAACCGCGAAAGACGAGCAAGGTAACAGGTTCATTTCCCGGACGTGAGGGGATGTAGATTTGCACCATGCTCGACATAAAATACATCCGCGAAAACGCCGACGCTGTCCGTCGGAACTGTTCCAACAAGAACGATGCAAGCGACATCACCCGTCTGCTTGAGCTCGATCTTCAGCGTCGATCGATCATTCAAACGGTCGAAGAGCTCAAGAATACCCGAAACGTGGTATCGAACGAGATTTCGCTGCTCAAAAAGCAGGGTCAGGACGCCACGGAAAAGATCACCTCGATGCGGGAGGTTGGCGACCGTATCAAGGGGTTTGACGAGGAGCTGCGAAACCTCGAAGCGCAGATTGAGAGCATCATGCTGATGATCCCGAACATCGCCCACGAAAGTGTGCCGGTGGGCGCTTCGGCTGATGAAAACGTGGAGATTCGACGGGTTGGTGAATGTGCCGAGCGTGGTGATCGGGTCGATCATATTGCGATCTCACAGAAGCTTGGCATCCTCGACTTTGAACGTGGGGCGAAAGTCACCGGATCCGGATTTGGCTTCTACGTTGGAAAAGGGGCTCGCCTGGAACGCGCCCTCATCAACTTCTTTCTGGATACGAATAGCACGGAATCGGGATACACGGAGATGATCCCTCCGTTTGTGGTAAATGCGGATTCCTGCCGGGGCACAGGACAGCTGCCAAAGTCCCAGGAAGACATGTACCATGCCGAGCGTGACGATCTGTATCTGATTCCTACGGCCGAGGTACCGATCACGAACTATCATCGTGATGAGATCATTCCTACAGAGCAGCTTCCGATCCATTATGCTGGGTACTCGGCCTGCTTCCGTCGGGAAGCAGGAAGTCACGGCAAAGACACTCGTGGCTTTCTTCGTGTTCACCAGTTCAACAAGGTCGAGCTCGTAAAGTTTGTACGCCCCGAAACTTCCTACGATGAGCTGGAGTCACTCGTGGGGAACGTCGAACTTCTTCTTCAGCGACTCGGACTCACCTATCGCGTGCTGCTACTATGCACCGGAGACATGACGTTCGGAGGATCCAAGACCTACGACTTAGAGGTATGGTCACCCGTGGAGCAGAAGTGGCTCGAGGTAAGTTCCTGTACGAACTTTGAATCTTTCCAGGCACGCCGATCAAACATCCGCTACCGCGTCGAAGAAACAGGAAAGCTGGAGTTTGTCCATACCCTCAACGGGAGCGGTCTTGCGACATCTCGAATCATGGTTGCTCTACTTGAGCAATACCAGACCGCAGACGGCCACATCATCGTGCCGGAGTGTCTTCGGATGTATTGCGGTTTCGATACGATCTGATAACAGAACGACACATCAGCTGAGATTCGAATCTCTGAAGATCGATCGAGGTTTCCAATTCGGTCCACATCCACATATTCATATTCTATTGTTTCTTTCTGGGAAGAAGAGAAGAAGAATAGATGATGATAGAAGCGTGTGGACAACGTGGAAACTCTGTGCTTGCACTCTTACACAACCCCTATTTCATCGGCATCGCGACCCTACATCTCTCTCTCTTTTGTTTCAAGATCAGAGGGGAAAACCTCACCTTGAACCTGCACTGCAATGAACAACAAGCGAACATCTAACGCTTGCTTTGCACACACTCTTGAACGAAACAAAACATCTCCGCGATTTTTCCACCACGAAATCCGCCGATCGTTGAAATCCTATAGAACATTTCGGTTTGCATTTCTCCGATCTCTGTAAGTCCTGAAAACACCGCAATCCACACCGTGTGAACTGTGAACAACAGGTGTATGATCCGGTGGATAGCCTCGCAACTAGCTATTCTGAGCAATGAAGGCCATGCACAGATCCACCGTTGCTGAAATTCCCTCCACGTGCGTTCGCTCCATTCCGTGCGAGGCCGCTACTCCCGGACCGATCAGACCAACGCGGACGTCGGCACCGGCACGCAGGGCCGCCGTGCCATCGGAGCTGTAGAAAGGATAGACATCTACAGCATGGGCAATGCTATTTGATTCGGCCAGGCGCACAAGCTCTGCCCTGACGTGATAGTCATAAGGTCCGCCGGAGTCCTTCGCACAGATGGAACACTTCCGCTCGTTGCCTTCCAGAGAATCCCCTACAACGCCCATGTCGATCACGATCAGATCATTGATTGTTTCCGACAGTGATGGGGCTCCTCCGTGCCCTACTTCTTCATACGTGGAGAAGAACAGTTCGACAGGTAGGGGGCGACCCATCTTGGAGGCCCGGGCTGCCAGTTCGAACAGTACAGCGCAGCCGGCCTTGTTATCAAGGAAGTGACTCTTGATGTATCCATTTTCGAGACGCTGAAACTTCGGGTCGAACGCGATAATGTCGCCCGTACGAATCCCGAGCGCACGCACGTCTTCGGGTTTACTCACAGGCTCATCAATCCGGATATGCATCACCGATGTTGAGCGTTCCTTCGTGGCCGCACTGTTATTGGCGTGGGTTGACGGGTCATTAAGAAGCAGTGTTCCGGTATACACACGATTATCCAACGTGTGGATACGTACATAGCCCCCTTCAAAGCTCGGAAGCAGAGGTCCACCCAAAAG
>DNLG01000026.1:24308-34535 GCA_003488525.1 Bacteroidota bacterium
GCGGCAAAGGCAATTCGCGGTTCAGGACCGAGCGCGCACCGCAAAGCCCCTTTCTTGGTGCGCACCGCAGAAAACCCAAAGGAGCGCATTACGCGTTCGATCATATCGATGGCGTTGTGCGTGTAGCCGGTGGGTGAATCGATCGAGATCAGTTCTTCGAGAAGATGGATTGTTTCCATAGCAGTAGGTTTGCAGTTCGACAAATACGTCGAGGCAAACTTACCATCTCATTATGGCCCAGATTCATCCATACGATACAACACTCGGAAACGGTCTGCGAGTAGTTGTCTGTCCAGATCACAGCGCCCCGGTCGTTAATGTGACGGTGATGTACCGCGTGGGCTCGCACGACGAGCATCGCGGCAAGACTGGCCTTGCGCATCTGTTCGAACATTTAATGTTCGATAATGCAGCGCCCGAGAATGACAAGCAGTATGATGTCTACTGTACGAAGGCAGGGGGCTCGAATAACGCCTACACGACTTTCGACTATACGACCTACTACATTGATCTTCCATCGAACAACGTCGAGCTGGGTTTCTGGCTGGAATCCGAACGCATGAAGTCCTTTCGGATTACCCAGCACGCTCTGCAGACACAGCGCAGCGTGGTGGTAGAGGAGATCAATCAGAACGTCATGAACCAGCCATACGGAGTCTGGCGTCGCGCACAGCAGGAGATCGCCTACACGGCTGATTCTTCGTACTCGTGGGACGTTTACGGTTATGAATCTGATGTCTCGAGTGTGACCATCGATGATGCGAGGAGCTTTTTCGAGCGTTACTACCGTCCCTCCAACGCTGTGTTGTGCGTCTCCGGAGATGTCTCACCCGACCGTGCTGTAGAACTTGCGCAACGTTTCTTTGGCGACATTCCGGACCGTCAGGAAACATTCCCACGGAATGTGTTTCAGGGCGACTTCGCACGGTACGGGGCTCAACGCGTTGTAGAGGATAACGTTCCGATGACGGCGGTCTTCCTTGCTGCCCACGTGCCAGGTTTTCTCAATAGCGAACTGCTCGACGTGGAGATCGCTGCTACGATCATCGGACTGGGTAACAGCTCGTTGCTTCATCAGGCCCTTGTTGCCGACAGGCGCATCGCAACAGCTGCCGGTGCATACCTGGACCGGCGTGCGCACTCTTCGCTGCTTACCATGTACGCCTACGCATCGGATCCGTCCGTCACGGGTGATGATCTGGCATCTGCGATGATCGACACGCTCTGCACCGCTGAGATCACAGATAAGCACCTCGCCGCCGGAATCAACAAAATGCGGTCCAGCCATGCGAACGAACTTCTCAAGGTCAACGGCGTTTCAGATTCCGTCGCGTGGACAACGCTCTTCTGGAATGACCCGGCACGTGTGAATACGATACTGGACGATTACAGAACGGTCACACTGGAGCAGATCGAATCGCTGCGTCAAGACTGCTGCAAGGAAGAGAAGTTTGTGCGTCTTGATGTTGTGCCCCGCGCGTCAGACGCTGCGTAAGCGCTCTGCTGCCAGACGAAGAGTCTCGTCGGTTTTGGCAAAGCACACCCGCAGCACACGATCATTCTTGCCCCCAGTGGTGCGAAAGAACGGCGATAGAGGTATGCAGGCAACACCATGCTCCTCTACCAGCCGACGTGCAAACTCTATGTCTGCCTCGTCCGAGATATTCTCGTAGCCAAGCAACTGGAAGTACGATCCGCTGCACGGCCTCAACGTCCAGCGCGAGCCCTCCATCATCTGTCGGAACGCATCACGCTTCGACTGAAAGAATCCGGACAGTTCGGTCAGGCGCGTGCTGTCGGCCATGTACTCGGCCAGTGCGTGCTGCGCCGGAGCGTTCACACAGAACGAAACAAACTGATGCACCTTGCGGAACTCCGCTGTAAGCCCCCTGTCAGCAACACACACACCGATCTTCCATCCCGTGATGTGGAAGGTCTTGCCAAACGAGGTGATCACAAACGTCCGGTCGCGCAACGATGGATGAGAAAAGGGGCTAATGTGGCGTACCCCGTCGAACGTGATGAGCTCATAGACCTCGTCACTGATCACCATGATGTCGTTTTGCAGACATATCTCGGCAAGCGTGTCAATGTCTGCAGCACTGAATGTGCTACCACACGGGTTATGCGGAGTATTGATGATGATACACCGGGTCCGCTCTGAGATGGCATCTCGAATAGCATCCCAATCCGGAGTGTAATCCGGTACACGCAGAGCTACAGGGCGAACGACCCCACCGAGGACATCGACAGATGGACCATAGGAATCATAGCAGGGCTCTAACACGATCACTTCATCACCGGGGCGGACAATTGCCGCTAGCGCACAGAAGATGGCAGATGTGCCACCAGGTGTGATCGTTACTTCCGTATCCGCGTCGACAACGATATCATGCACAAGCTTGTATTTCTGCGAAACACGATCTCGTAGCACCCCTACTCCGGGCATGGGCGCATACTGGTTGTGTCCACCATGCGATGCCTTAGAAAGAAGCTCTGATAGCAGAGGATCGATCGGATAATCGGGGAATCCCTGTGAAACGTTAACAGCCCCTGCCTTTTGGGCAAGGGCTGTCATGACAGAGAAGATCGTTGTTGTGACGTTCGGGAGTTTCGAAGCGAACATGGTCAGATCACACCTTAAGATGCGTCCTCTTCCCCTTCTTCCTCTTCCTCCTCGAAGATGAGCTTAACTCGCTTGGCGATCTCTTCACCATCGCGGTTATACCCGATAACGAAGTCTACCGGATCGCCCTCTCGCAGATCTGCAAAGTCTGCATTGAGAATGTCAGAAGAATGGAAGAACAGATTGTTTGGTGGGTACTTGATGAAACCATAGCCGTTCTTCAGGGTGAGCACGTAGGACTCAACCCGTTCTGCATCGTCATCCTCCTCTAGGTCGATGCGAGGAGCACGGCCTTCGGTGAGTTCGGCCATCTCGCGGGCGTCACGTGGTGGACGTGGCTGGGTGTCATCTCGGCGAACGAACAGGTTCTGAACCACTTCGTCGTCAGCCGCGTATCGGCTCTCAATCAGCTGATGCATCTGCACTGGGTAGGTGACCTCTTCGAGCAGTTCCTGCGAGGTGCGCGTTACCACGTGCTTACCCTCATTGTCGATGAACTCAAAGTCCCACGATAGAACCATTACTCGTGCGCCAAGGGTATTGAGCTTACGAACCAGAGGTACGTAGTTGCCGTCAGAGGTGATCAGCACAACAACGTCGAATTGCTTCAGGAGGGCGAGTTCATAGGCCTCGAGAGCCATCCATACGTCGATTCCCTTTTCTTCGCGTCGACCGCCGCTATGTCGAAGCGGCAAATAGTGTGTGATAACACCCTCCCACATAAGGATGTCCTCGAACACACGGTCATAGTACAGAAGGTTTCCCCGCTGCTGAGCTTCGTTTGCCGAGATACGTCCGCGGAAGAAATGACTGTCGACGATCTGCGTCAGGTGTACCTCTGTGTTTTCCGCAGAGGCGATCCGATGACGGATGAATTCATGCAAGCCTTTGAGGCTTATGCGGCTATTACGCGGATGATTGAACGCGTAGTAGTTGCTGACGTGAAGGAAGTAGTTCCCGTCATAGAACAGGGCTACCTTCGTCAACTTGGTGTTGCAAGGTGAGGACATTGTGGTACAGGTTTTGAAATAAATGGGTTCTACCCAGACATATCATGTCATAGTGTGGAGCGCGAAACACCTCAGAACTTTGCTCCAGCGGTCTCCAATATGCGAATAATTGCTTTTCGCCGATTCTGCTTTGCGTATGTCAGTGCTGTACGGCATCCGTAGTCGATGGCGTAAACATCAGGCTTGTACCGAAGAAGAACTCGCATCATTTCGTCTTCTCCGAGCACGGCAAGGAGCATCAGCGGAGTCCGGCCGGAGTAATCACGAGCATTGACGTGCGCCTTCTTTTCGAGCAACTCTTCCATGCATCCTAACTGACGACTTCCACAGGCGAGCATCAGAGGGGTGTTGCCTTTCCAATCCGGTAATTCAATGAAAGCCCCGGCTTCGATCAGCTGCGTGACAATGTTCGTACTTCCCTGCTGGGCTGCGACGTGAAGCGGAGTACGTCCACGGCCATCGATGACGTTCGGTTGAGCGCCACCCCGCAGGAGTATCGGACTGCAGCGATCCCGATTGTGAAAGGCTGCTGCATGGAGGGCCGTCATCCCACCATCGGCATTGATGTTCGGATCGGCACCGAAGGAGACGAGGAGCTCGACCATAGCGCTGTCATTGGCTAGCGTGGCCAGGATAAGGGGCGTGATTCCCCGCTCATCCTGTTCGTTGATGCGGACGGTCGATCGTTTTAGGAGTTTCTGAACGGCCTTGGTATCGGCCGACTGAACGGCTTCGAGGATCGACTGCGCAGACAAAGCGCTCACGCTGATGATCAGCATGAGCGCGGTTAGCAACAGTGTTTTGAAAGCTGGTTGCACGAGCTCAGAAACCCTGTTTCTGAAGGAAGATTCCCTTGTCGACCTTGGAGAAAAAGTCCTGATAGAACTTCGGATCCTTGATCACATAAACTTCGACCGGGTTGCCCGTGTTATCGAGGATCTTCGCCTGGAAGTTCGCCCGTACACGGCTGCGAAGCCCCATCTCAGACACATTGATGCTGACTTCGATCTGTTTGAACTTGTTGTATCGAAGATCCTGCTGCTGACGATTGCGCTCCTGGGAGCGACCAGAGAGGAGGCCGGCAAAAGCCTCGGTCCAATAGGAGTCGCTTGTGTTTGGGCGCGACGAGAGCTGGATCTCCTTGGTGGCCGTCAGCAGGCCAAGGTCGATGACGGCATTCTTCACTACGAAGCCGTCATCCTGCAGCACATTCAGCATGGCCTTCATGATGAGTTTGACGTCGTTGGTGTCGAACTCCCGCGTCTGGAACTCCCGCGTCTGAAGCTGCGTCTCAGGGGGCGGAACCCGCGGCGGACGGTTGATGATGGTGCACGAGGCCAGAGCCAGGGAAAGACCCAGTGACAGCAGGGCTGGACGAAGCAACGATGAACGCATGCTTAAAACTTGCTCTGGTGGTAGTTAAACTTCATCACCTTGCCGTTCTTGTCGAAGGTGATCACGACCGTCAGCGTCCGCTGGGTTGTGGCCATCGCACCGCTCTGATTGGAGACACCTCCGAGGATCAGGAAGATCGCGCTCTGACCTTCGGAGTACGAGGCTTCCGTGGCGATCTTGTCATACACCCATACTTCGCGGCCGTCATCTTCGGTGCGCGTGATGTTGGGCGAACCGAGAGCAGAGGCGACGTCTGCTACCCCCATGCCTACTTTGATCTCCCGACGCACAACGCCGGCGGTAAGCTCACGCTCGCGCGTTGAGTGCAGATCGTTTCGGTGATCCTGCACGGAACGGCAGGCCGGTATGGAAGTAAGAACCACAGCCGCGAGGGCTGCAAATCGAAGTACAGAAGAGATGGAAGACATGGTCGAGCTCCTTGTGATGTCCACGTGATGTCGAAAGATCGCTATAACTGAAAGGTCAGGCCAAGTTGAAACATGAGCACTGCCGGCCGCGCTACCTCGGTGCGGCGCACCTGGTAGTCCAATGTTGTTTCGTCCAAGAGATCGGCGTACGAGACTTCAACTCGGCTCCCGGTGGTATAACGAAAGCGGATATCGATTAATGTCCGTTGCAGGGAATTCGGCAACGTGATAATGTCAGCAACCTTGACCGCTGCACCCAAACCCACTCCATAGGTCCACGAAAAATCGCCATCCCCATCACCCGTTGTGGTCGTGTCGTTATCAAAAATGCGACGTACCGTCACGTCCGACGAAAAGACTGTGATGCCCCCTACCACTTCAGCGTACGGATACACCCAGTTATAGATGCTGGGCTGAAAGCGCAGTGTAGCCAGGATGGGCATGGAGAAATTCGAGGTGGTGACGCTATAGCTCCGGCGCGACGACGAGTTGATCGTCCGGTCTCGCGAGGGGTAGAACGCCATCCCGAAATTGGCGCCGACAAATACCGGCACGGGGTCGAAATACCGGCCAAACTCCACACCAAAGCCATAGCCTGCGGCCGGAGCATTCATCGAATCAAGCGCTGTGCGTAGCTCGGACTGCGCGATACTCTGCATGAAACCTGCCGACCATTGAAAATCCAGCGCTTGATCCTTGATACGCGCAATGATCGCCGGGTCGATATCCTCGACCGGAGCATCATCCACGAACGGGTTGTCTCCTGCGACCTGAGCCGGAAGAAGCCGTACTGCGAGTATGACGAACATCGTTAAAAACAAGGGGCGCATGGTGCGAAGTTACCATCACCTAACGTACTCACTGCAAAGAGATGGTAACTCGGATGGAAGGGAAAGTTCACCCAGTTTCGCCGCCGTTGATTTCGGGGGGAAACAACGATATGTCGACCATACCGCGCCGAACGTTCGTTCAGACTGCGATCATGGCTTCTGGTGCGATCATCGCAGGGGGCTTTCCTTTGGATGCATTCGCCACCGGACACGGCCAGGTCGTGCATCGAAAACCACGACTGGATCTGGCCATGGACAGTCCGGTCTGGGCCTGCTGGATAGGACACTCCACAGTGCTGATCAAGCTGGGGTCGACGTGGGTTCTGACCGACCCGGTCTTTTCCGACGTCGTGGGGTTGAACCTTCTGGGCCTGCGCATCGGGCCACGACGCTTAACGCCCCCTGCACTTTCGCTCGAGGAGATTCCCCGTCCGGATGTGGTGTTGATCTCCCACGCCCACATGGATCATCTGGACCTTCCTTCGCTGGAGATGCTCACCGCGCGGTGGCCGAACCAGATCGATGTGATCACCCCGTCGAACACGGCGGACCTTCTGCAGGAGTTTGCGTGGAAGTCCGTTGGTGAGCTCGACTGGTATGGCCGATCCTGCAACGCCGGTATCGATATCCGGGCCATCGAAGTCGTCCACAACGGCTGGCGCCTCCCGGGCGAGCCCTGTCGAGCGGCAGGAAATATGCGCCGCGGACGAAGCTACAATGGCTATGTGATTGAGTGGAATGGGGCGCGCGTGGTCTTTGGCGGTGACACGGCCTTCTGCCGGAGATTCGCGGAGATCGCCGGCGAGGTGGACCTTGCCATTATGCCGATCGGATCCTACGACGGATATGAGCATCTGCACTGCACACCGGAGCAGGCGCTGGAAATGGCTGCCATGATGAGGGCCCGGTCACTGATGCCGATTCATCACATGACGTTCAAGCAGAGTCCGGAACCGATCAACGAGCCCCTTCAAAGGCTACGGCAGCGCGCCTGTGAATACGACATGGTTCTGGCGGCCCGACTTCCCGGCAGTACGTATTCAATGCTGGGGTAGGCAGGGGGCGGCCAAGCAGAGTGTGCAGGCAAAACTCCTATGTTGCTGCCCTGTTTATGGAATCACTCTTTACCGACCCTGACCAGCCTGCGGTATCTCCGCATGCGCCGTTGTCCGAGCGCATCCGACCGGCCAACCTGGATGATGTTGCCGGACAGGAGCACTTGCTGGGTCGCGGTGCTCCCCTGCGAAGCTTTGTCGAACGGGGCGAACTCCCGTCGATGATCCTGTGGGGACCCCCGGGAACGGGCAAGACCACGCTGGCGAATATTCTGGCTGCGTCTGTTGACGCGCACATTGAGCGGCTCTCTGCAGTTGAATCGGGCATCAAGGATCTGCGTGATGCCATGCGCCGTGCCGAGATCCAGAAGACCAAGAAGCGCCGAACGGTACTCTTCATCGATGAGATACACCGCTTCAACAAGTCTCAGCAGGATGCCCTGCTCCATGCGGTAGAGAGCGGCCTTGTCACGCTGATCGGCGCCACAACCGAGAACCCCTCCTTCGAGGTCAACTCCGCTCTGCTGTCGAGATCGCACGTATACATCCTCAAAGCCCTTCCCGATGATCAGGTTGCCACGATCGTCGAACGGGCGGTTGCCGATTTTCGATCAAGGGGCGTTGAGGTTGTGGTGGACGATATGCCGGCGCTTCTTCGGCTCTCGGGTGGTGATGCTCGCAAGGTGCTCAACGCTCTCGAAGCCGTGGTGATGATGCACCCATCCGTTGAAAGCCCCCTGCATGTAACCG
The DNA here is from genome assembly GCA_003488525.1 of Bacteroidota bacterium. GTDB lineage: Bacteria > Bacteroidota > Ignavibacteria > Kapaibacteriales > Kapaibacteriaceae > UBA10438. The sequence continues at coordinate 32,403 of DNLG01000026.1, forward strand.
CCCAGGTGCTCTCGCAGGCTCTGCAGCGAAGAGTGCTGCGCTACGACAAGCATGGCGACAATCATTACGACACCGTATCGGCCTTCATCAAATCCATGCGGGGTAGCGATCCAGATGCTGCGCTGTTGTATCTGGCTATCATGATCGATGCCGGCGAAGACCCGACGTTCATCGCAAGGCGCATGATCATCTTTGCCAGTGAGGATATTGGCAATGCCGACCCGGCGGCGCTTGGTGTTGCGGTGAATGTCTTTCAGGCCATCGAGCGGATCGGTATGCCGGAAGGTCGGATCATCCTCTCGCAGGGCGTCACCTACCTGGCAACGGCACCGAAGTCCAATGCCAGCTACGTCGCCATCGATGCGGCTCTTGCCCGACTTCATGAAGGGGCACCCGTGAGCATTCCGGCGCATCTGCGCAACGCCCCGACAGCCCTCATGAAGCAGCAGGGACACGGCAAGGGGTATGACTATCCTCATGCTCATCCCGAGCATTTCGTCGACGCCGACTACATGCCCGACGGGATCAAGGCAACGGTCTTCTACAGGCCCACAACCCAGGGGGCTGAGCAGGACATACGGGATCGTCATTACCGCCGCTGGCCTGATAGAGAAGGTCTCTAACCGGTCCTACTTCTTGGGCTGTGCGGCCTTGGCCTCGGCGGCCTTCTTTGCAGCGGCCTTTTTGGCGCGCCGTTCGTTGTAGTTGATGCTCTCCAACAGTCGCACCTGAGGTCGGATCACACCCCGGGCACGCAGAACGCTGTCCGCCGTCATGTATCGCTTGATATTGCGCAGTGAACTACGGCTTTCCTTGGGGACCTGGGAGATCGGGATCAGAGCCTCTTCGACCGACATCGGATCCGTTGGCAGCTCGATGTCGACGGCGTCGTTAGACGTGAGCTCAAGCCAGGGTCCGCCCCTTCGCCGGGCAAAGTTGAACACATCAAGGATGATGACCGGCGTGCCCGACATTGGAATGTAGGTGTGACGGATGGTGTCCTTGCGGGCAACACGTACCCACCGATAGAGCCATTCAGCATCCTGAATGAACTGCCGGATACAGGAGTGTGATACCGGACGTCCAGGCATGTCGAACTGGTGAAAGGCACTACCTGCCTGGAGGTGAAAGTTCACCGTGAACGGCAGCTTCCATTCATCGTTGAGCGACGAGATTCGAAGGCGCTGGCGCCAGTACACGGCGTAGCGTCCGGGAAACGAGGGCTTGCGTTCTTCACCTGTGTTGCACGCCGCAAAGCGCACAAGTTCACCGTACTCATAACAGGCGTATGCCTGCCAGACGTTGCTCACGAGAATGACCTTCGGGATCGTATCGCCCCCTGCCCAATACTGTGGAAAGATCGAATAGGCACGAAGGTCCTGTACGATCGTATCGGGCATCACCAGCGTGTCGCCAATGCGCAGGTACTGGATGTCTTTGCGGTTGAGCAGGCGCATGACCTTATACGCGTTCGACATGCTGTCAAGGGGCGAGCATGCCCGCCGGAAACTATCGAGGACGGCACGGCTGCTCATTGCAACCCGGCGGTACCCGATCCGCGGAAAGCGCGACATCAGACTGTCACGTCGAACCTGCCGACGTTCTTCCTTGGTAGCTGACTGCTGCTCGGCTGTCTGGGTTGTCGTCTCATCGACAACCCCCAGACGGCTCTGCCAGTCCGTGTACATGAAGACCATCGACGAAACGAAGACGATCCCGGATAGGCCGAGGAGGACGGATGGAACGAAGCGACGTCGGGGCATGGGTGCGAAAGGGTAAGAGCCGGGGACAAATCTCGCTAGATTCGTGCTCAATCATGAAAACCCGCTCGCTTTCTCTTAGCATTATCTGTGCCATGCTCATCGGCTGCTCAACGGAGAAGCCGGCAGAAGAGCCCAAGCCCATAGCCGAAGCGCCGGCACCCGTTGCTGCGCCGGTCCGACAGTACAGCTTCAGCGTGGTCGAGACGTACCCGCATGATGTGAACGCCTTCACGCAGGGTCTCGTCGTGAACAACGGCGCATTCCTCGAAAGCACCGGTCAATATGGCTTCTCAAGTCTGCGTCGCGTAAGCATTCGCACCGGCAGGGTCAGCCGTCTGGAGAAGATCGATGCACGGTACTTTGCCGAAGG
>DNLG01000026.1:34737-35577 GCA_003488525.1 Bacteroidota bacterium
CCCTACAGAAGATTGGTGAGTTCTCATATTTCGGTGAGGGATGGGGCCTGACGACTGACGGAACGCACCTGTACATGAGTAACGGGACGAACACCATCAGTGTGCACGATCCGGAAGGATATCGCACGTTGAGGACCATTGGTGTGACGATGGACGGCAATCCGGTGGCCAACCTGAATGAGCTCGAGTGGATCAAAGGGGAGATCTGGGCCAATGTCTGGCAGAGCGAGAAGATCCTTCGTATCGACCCGTCAACGGGGCGAGTCACGGGTGTGGTCGACATGTCGGGACTGCTCCCGGCGTCGCAGCGAACCGCTACGACCGACGTCCTGAACGGCATTGCCTGGGATCCGACCAACGATCACCTCTACGTAACGGGCAAGAACTGGCCCTCTGTTTTCCGGATCGAGATCCGCTGAAGTCACGTTTGTGACCTAAATCGTACGACGACCGATAGGTACACCATGGTGGTGTGCAGTTATCACCTTTTATCTATCGGAGGTCTGTATGTGGTATCTATCTGTGTTTCTGTGTTCTCTGTTGGCAACGTCGTCCATCCTTGCCCAGGTAGCCTCGCTTACGAGCATACCGTACGACGGACAGCTGGACGTTTCTCCTTCAGCCACCGTGCGGGTGCGTGCCCCTTCACCCATTCACGCGTCGTCGCTCACTCGCGCATTTCCCCGTTCATCCCGGGGTGGACGCGATCGGGAGCCAACGGTGATGGTGCTTCAAAAGGGTGAATCGGAAAAGCTCGATCGACACGAATGGATCAAGCGATGTGTTATCGGTGATGTGCGGCAGCTTGATGACTACACAGTGGAGTGGAAGCCGCGACGG
>DNLG01000026.1:35814-36653 GCA_003488525.1 Bacteroidota bacterium
GCAGGACAGGTGCCGAGACTTGGCGCGAGCACACTGGACAGTCAGCAGGTGGTATCCTGCTCCAGCGTTATCTGGCTGGCGTTCACCTCACCCATCGATGATGACGTGTCGATGTACGACCTCCTTGAGGTCGAACAGCAGCGACCAGATGGAACCTGGGCACCGGCGCCACGTTGTCAGATTCAGCGTGCTACCCGTTCGCTTGCTGCAATCGGAAGCACAAGCGGCTGGAATCCCGGGCTGACTCTTCGTGTGAATGCGCATCTGTCTCGAATCACCGGCGAGGTAGCCGACGACAGACGCCTGGAAGCCATGGTACGCGGTGCCTCCCGGCTGAATGTGCGGTGTGTCTCGACCGATGGACGTGCTATGTCGGAGACGCTTGATTCAGCGGCTCGGAGGCTGTGCGGCGTCATCACGCCGACCAGTGGCGTTGCCCTTGCCATGCCGGAGTACTCAGACGATCGATGGCGTTTCGTGCGGTGGGAGTGCTCGAAGATTCCGCAGGTGCATGGCTCGACCTCTCCGGCAGTGCAATCACCGGTCGACTGTGCAACCTTGCAGCCCGAGATCGAGGCACGCGCCGTCTATGAGTTCGTAGATACGATAGCGGTCACGATCTCCGCTGACTCGCTCGGCGTGGTTGTTGTGAGCGATCAGGATGGACGGGAGCTTGCCGTGGTAGAAGATGATGTGACGCTGATGGTGGACACAACGATCACGCGTCTGTTTCTGTCGGCTCGCCCCCTTACAGGGGCAACGTTCTCGGCGTGGACGAGTAACATATCGGGATGTCAGGCTATCACCGCCCCTTCGGTGACGGTGCCCGTAACGTCACT
>DNLG01000026.1:36948-57841 GCA_003488525.1 Bacteroidota bacterium
CAGCCGGAAGAGGGCTATTCGATCGTTGACCACGTGCAGTTCACAACGCCTAACGAGTTCGAGGAAACACAGCGGACAACACGCACAGTCTGTGTACTGGCAGAAGACTGCTGGGAGATCATCGGCTATCACGACGCCGCTACTGGTCCGCCGGTCTGGTTTGAAAAGGGGCGTAAAGATCTTTGTGTTGATGCCGAGCTACTGGACCCGGAGAACACACTCGTTTTCTTTGGCCGGCGTGTTCCGATCGACGTTCGGATAGAGCGCGTACTTCTTTCGAAGGATAGTGACGATGACGTCATCACCGGTCGAGCGCCGCATAGCGAGACGCGGATCGATGTTGACAAGCTTGTTACCATTAACGGTGTAGAGAGGTGGATCCCTCTGTCAACATCGATCTGTATGATGAACGGCATCTCAACGCAGCGTGCGGGATTGCGATGTGGTGACAAGATCCGACTCGTCGTGCGCGCCGCCACGCAGCGGGGTGAGCAGTGGCGATGGTGGACGGCGCGTGATAAGTATACCCTGCCGCGTGGCACCGACCAGGTGGACAACGCGCCGGCATATACGCTGAAGATCGACGAATCGAACGCACACTTCGATGCTACCTCGTGTGATGGACAGATGCTTGGTCACCGCGAAGTGGCAATTCGTGCGGCATTCCGAAAACGATTTGTCATCGATGCAGTCTCGTTCCGCGTCCGCACACATCAGGGTGGTGAGCGCTGGAAGTACCGCTTCGAAGAGCGGTGGTATGATCCATTACTCTACTACGATATCGACCGTGACGAGCCTCGTGGTGGACGTCAGATCGAGTATATCGCGCGCCGTGGTACAACGATCAAGCTGCGCTTTTCCAGGCCACTCGATGTGCCTTCGGCGTACGCCGGAACGATATCGGCGGAGTGTACGGCCAACATTCTTCATACAGATCCGCAGGCAAGAGATCTCGACTTTACGGCAGTGAGTTCGGAACAGGGTAATACGCTTGTGCAGTCATCATCGGGACAGTATCTCGACATTGTGGAGTTTGCCGTGTACCAGCCCGGCACGAAGCCGATCAAGCAGGCTCTGCACGCGGGGATGATCGACCTTCTGTGCTCAACGGGCTTGCGTTCGATCGATGGCGAGCCCCTTGAAACAATGAAGATCTTTGCGGTCAGGCGCATGGAGCTTCCCGGATTTGGCCTGCGCGTCACGGACGCCAAGTTTGCCTATGATGGAGATACCGACTACTTCTTCTGGGAAGACCATGGCGAGATGTACCATGCGCTGTACGGAATGAACACGTCCTCGTATAGTCCGGTTGTGAATGCTGACGGTTTCGTTCGCTACCCGGATTGCCGGCAGCAGCGCATACCGGATGGAGACTGTACGCGTGAGTGTGGAGATGAAGCTGACGTCTTCAGTTTCGGTGATCGCGAGATCTGGCTGCAGACGGCATGGATGGATTGGGGAGATCTTGCCTTTGCCAGGATCGGATCATGGGACGAGGACTGCCAGGATAACGACCGCTGTCTTGTGAACAATCTCCGTGATGTTCTCGGCGAGCTACAGAAACGCTCTGATCTGTATAAGGGAGATTCGCTCGTTTCCACAAAGGAAGACGTTATCTACGACATCATCTCCTTAGGGGCCAATCTCATCTCCGCGCTTCTGCCGATCGCCGAACAGGACGATCACCTTGCCGAAGTGACATACCTCGAGTCTGCCACAAGCCTCTGGGGAATGTTAACTCCAACAGCCCCGCGTATTTTCCTCTCGGAGGAAAATGCTGATTATAGCCTGCGCGGACAGTGGTACGTCTCGCGTGCCGTTGTCCGATAGAATTATAACGTCATGTACAATCATCGTTGGATATCCACCATGAGCAAGGTCCTTGTACAGCTGTTTCTGATTATCACGGTATCGGGCATTGTCTGTTCTCAGCCTGTGCTTCCGCCGGTTACCTGCTACGAGACATTCATTGAAATTCCCTACCAGTCCTGGAATGGCGTCATCCCGCAGTGTCTTGATACGCTCAGGATCGGCAAAACAGCACCCATGCCCCCAACGGGTCTGATGCCTCCTGGGTCGTGTGCGGAGCTCTTCGAAGTGTCGGGAAAAGGGGCGAGCCGAATCGTTCGTAAGGTTCCGGCCAAGGTGCTGTGTGAAAACGCCGAGCGCGTTATGGTCATCCCCGAAGAGATACTCACGGCCGAGACCGATCCGGCAAAGATCAAGACCTATGAAGTGCACATGTACTGTGAGTACTGGCGGGGCAAGGAGACCACCGACACGAGCAGCATCACGTTTATGGTCAGCCGGGGCTTTCGTGCCCATGCTGTGGCCATCGACTATGATACCGGACTCGAGATCACCGATCCGGGTCTCGTGGAGCCGACGGCTGATCATGCCGTCAATACCGGTGACGCCCCTTTCCGACTGAACGCATGGAGTAATCAGAAGTATGAGTTCCTGTTTTGGACGTGCTCGTATACGAGGGTACCCTACGATATCTACGCGCCATTTCAGGTTATCAGGTCCTTGTGCTGGCCGATCAACGTCACGACGGTGTTCAGCGCCATGTTTCGGCTGCGGACCTCTGATGTTCAAGAGGTGCCGGGTGATTCCGTTCGCGTAAGCAGGAGCGGATCAACGATCAGTGTCGAACGCCCCCTGCCGGCTGATGGGGAGATCATGATCGTAACACCCACAGGACGGGTCGTGCATCGCAGGTTCTGGAGCTCGACTATCGAGGCAATACCATTGGAGGATCTGGCATCAGGCGTGTATCTGTGCATCGTACGTGATGGTCATCACATAACTCACACCCCCATTCATCACTATTAGGAAATCACCTCATGAAAACGAACATCATCATCTGTCTTGTTTACGTTCTTGCCGGATCCGTTCTGCTTCGGGCTGATGTGACCGTGCATTCTGCCGAGTCCTCCATGAGTCTGCTTCCCGGGAGCGTTGTCACCATCCGCTGGAGTGACGACCTCGAAGCTGACGTTGTCAACATTGAACTTTGGGACGGCGTGCGCGGAACTACGGCTGCGATCGCAAACAATGTGATGCCGCCGCAGCGCGAGCTGACATGGACGATTCCCGCAGGCATTGCCGATGGGCGTCGGTATCGGTTCGTTGTCCGCGATGCGCGCAGACCTGAGCGAACAATGGCAAGCATTGGCTTTCATGTCATCATGCGGCCCGCCCCTGTGACGACATCGGTGCATGAACCAGTTCAGGTAGGGGGCGAGCTCGACGTCGTGCCACGTCCGGCCTCCGAGCAGGTACATCTGGCGTGGACGCAGCCGCTGGGGCGTATTGAGATCGTCGACGCCCGGGGCGCGCGTGTGAAGCTGGTCTCCCCCGGAGAGGCAACGCGAATGTGTACGGTGGACGTGACCGATCTGGGCATAGGAGCCTACACGGTGCTGTCTCGTACCCTTCAGGGGCAGGTGCTGCAGAGCCCCCTGATCATCAACCGGTGATCAGACGTCGCCGAGCAGAGTGTAAGAAACACCGTGCCGCGGAATGATGATCCGCGTGCCGGGAAGGCGTTCGTGAATTGCCAGCGCGAGAGACTCGCACGCACCCGAGTCACCGTGGGTGATGACGACCGTTGAAGGGCGGATGTCTTGAGCAAGCTCGATAAGATGCTCGCGCGAGGCATGACTGCTGAATCGGAACCGTTCGACCTCACACACACGTCGAGAGCGTGTGGACCCGAAGTCGAACGGTTTCTTTGTTTCGGAGGTCAGCAGACTGTGGCCCGGTGAGTCGGGATCCTGATATCCGATGAAGCCGATTCCAAAGTTTGGCCGAATGAACCATTCTCTGGCAAGGGTATGGGACATCGTTCCGGTGTTCATCATTCCTGATGGCGCAAGAACGATCGACGGTTCACGCATAAAGTCACCCCGTACCAGTTCGTCGCGGCGCAGACGCTCCTGTGGCACGTCGGAGACCTCGAATCCCGGCCGCTTCATTGGATCACTGTAGCAATACTGATCATAGACCTTGTTGATTCGCACACCGATGCCGCCGGAGTAGATCGGCAGATGCGGAATGCTGCCTCGCCGCATCAGCGAGTGGAGGTGGACGATCATTTCCTGCAGTTTGCCCATGGCAAAGCATGGTATGAGCACCGACCCGTTACGTCCGGCGATCTCATTGATGAAGCCCGCAAGACGTTTGGTCTCCGCGGCATAGGTCGGAAGATCCTCCGTTGCCGCATTTGTTGCCTCGGTGATCAATACGTCCACATGTTGCCGCGGAAGACGCGCCTTAGGCACGACAAACTGATCCGACATCATCACGTCGGCCGTGTGGAGGATGGAGAAACCCTTGACGCTGAGAGAAACGCTGGCCGACCCCAGGATGTGTCCGGCCCAGTGAAAGGAAAGATCGACGGGTGAGCGACCCGAGTAACCGCGAAAGCGAAGGGGCTCATCATACGGAACCGCTTCGAAGGCCTGCCGCAGCGCCTCGATGGTTTCGCGCTCGTAGAACTCCAGCCAATGTTTCGGAAACGCGGTCGCGATCTCGCTTCTCAGCAGTCGTGCACCGTTGTGCAATACGATGTGACTCAGGTCCCGCGTGGCATGCGTCATGACGGGACGAAGGTGCGGATGCCGGCGCATCACATACGGTACGCCTCCGATATGATCCGTGTGGGCGTGTGTGACCACGAGAACGTCCGTTGGCCGGTCTCCCAGCGCATCCACATCCGGAAAGGCCCGCAAGGTTCGATCGCGAGGGTGCAGCCCGGCGTCGATCAGCACACCCGTACCGTCGAGCTCGAGGTAGCAGCAGTTGGCACCGATTTCCTCGGCCCCACCCAGCATGATGAGCTCGGCGTTCATGATTGATGTCTTACTGGGAGGTCTTGCAGGTGGTAATGCCCAGGATGGAGTACAGGCCGCAGAAAGAGAACAGCGCCGTGCCCGTCAGGGCAACCGCCGCAATGCCCAGAACAAGGGCCAGAGTGCCAGAAACCGTTCCGGTGGCGACCGCTACGACGCAGGCGCCGGCGATCGAAAGACGCAGAACTTTGTCGGTCGTACCTATGTTTTTCGTCATGATTCGCTCCACAAGACGTGGCTAGAAAAGGACCTGATCGGCCATTGCAATATGCGGACGATTCAACCGAGTACCGTTGCGGCGAGCCGCCCGCGACCCCTTAAAGCCTATATCCTGTGTAGTTTTGCGACGTTGTCCACACCCATCTCGAGTCAATTCGGATGCAATCCCCAGCCCCCTACTCGCCCTCGACCATGGTTCGCATCGTTACTGCGGCGTCGCTTTTCGACGGCCACGATGCTGCTATTAACGTTATGCGCCGCATTATCCAGTCGACCGGATGCGAGGTGATACACCTCGGACACAACCGATCGGTTCGCGAAGTCGTTGACTGCGCGGTGCAGGAGGACGCTCAGGCCATTGCCATGACGTCCTACCAGGGCGGCCATGTGGAGTACCTCACCTACATGCGACGTCTGCTTGATGAGCAGGGGGCAAGCCACATCCGGATCTTTGCCGGAGGGGGTGGGACTATCCTTCCGAGCGAGATCGAAGAACTCCATGCAGCCGGTATCACACGGGTGTATTCACCCGACGATGGCAGGGCAATGGGGCTTCAGGGGATGATCAACGACCTTGTTGCGACGTCCGACTTTGTTCCGCCGATCGGCGAGCCCGAGCATCTGGCCGAACGCGTCCGCAAACGTGATCCGAGGGCGATAGCCCAGGCGATCTCGTGTGCCGAGCGGGGTCGGCACGACCTGATCGGCTTTGCCGCCAATGCCGTGCGGCGTCCGGTCCTCGGCATTACGGGAACGGGTGGAGCCGGCAAGTCTTCTCTTACCGACGAGATCGTGCGGCGCTTTCTGCTCGACCAGCCCGAGCGCTCGATAGCGGTCGTCAGTGTTGATCCATCGAAGCGCAAGACCGGTGGGGCCTTGCTCGGTGACAGGATCCGGATGAATGCAGTGAGTAACCAGCGCGTGTACATGCGTTCGTTTGCCACGCGCGAGGCCAATGTTGCTCTTAACCCTCACGTGGCCGACGCGATCCGCATTCTTTCGTATGCCGAGTACGACCTGATCATCGTCGAAACGGCCGGCATCGGTCAGAGCGACAGCCAGATCACGGAAGTCTGTGACGTATCGATGTACGTCATGACGCCGGAGTTCGGCGCCGCTACCCAGCTGGAGAAGATCGATATGATCGACTATGCGGACCTGATCGCCTTGAACAAGTTCGATAAACGCGGTGCTCTGGATGCGCTGCGCGATGTACGCAAACAGTACCAGCGCAGCCGGCAGCGATTCGGTGAGCCCCTTGAGAACATGCCTGTACACGGGACGATTGCCTCACAGTTCAACGATCCCGGAACGAACACGCTGTATCGGTCGATCGTTGACGCGCTCAAGCAGCGCTGTGTGCTCGACTGGGAGTCATCCTACTCGGTGAGCGATGAGATGAGTGAGAAGATCTACATCATTCCTCCTGACAGAACTCGCTACCTGGCCGAACTCGTCGAGGAAAACAAGCGCTATGATGCGCGGGTCGAAAAGCAGTCAGAGATCGCGCGTCGACTCTGGCAGGTCAACGGCACGATCGCACAGTTGGAGGATCTGCGCGCTGCAGAGCGTAGGGATCGATGATGCAACTGATCCGTTTCTGCATAGTCGCCATCGTGGCCATCGTTCTGATCTCCTGCGGTGAGAGCGAGTCAACGGCTCCTGCGCCTGAGAAGACAACCGTTCGCCTGTACAACGGGATGGCTCCATCAAAGTCCGCACGACTGAGTATCGCCGGCGTGCCGCTCGACGCGGCAGTGCTCAGCGGAACGCGCAGTCTGACTCGTCAGATCGACGCCTCGCCCGAGCCGGTGGATGTAGTGGTGGATGGTGGCCAGGGTAGTCAACCCTACGCCTCGACCCGTGCCGTATTCCCGGCGTCCGTGCCGAGCTCGGTGATTGTCTTTCCGGCAACGTCGGCATTTGAGCCAACGCGTTATGCTGACTCGGTTGTTGTCGTGCGCGATACTGAAGTTCCGGCCCCCGGAAAGGCCCGACTTCGTGTGATCAATGCCACGGATGCCGGAACATGGACGCTGGGCGAACTCAGCGTGCATGTTGATCAGACTCGGGTATTCTCCATTGCCGATCTTCCGCTTCGCACGGTATCGAAGTGGGTAGCGGTCGACCCCGGAGAGCGCCAGATACGAGTTGTTCGTCAGTGGCAGACCCCTTACGACGCGGCAACGCGCGGCGTAACCTTTGTTCAGGGGGGGTCGTACACGCTGTTCCTGACGGGCACACTCAATACGGGTGATGCATGGGTTTTCACGGCGCGGCTGTATTCCGATAACGACCAGATGGCCGCCGTGGACCTACTTATTCCGCCCGATGTGGGCAGTTTTCAGGTTGTCAACGCCGTCACGGGTATTCGATCGATCGATGTGAAGATCGACGGGAAGATCATTCCGTCGATGTCACAGCTTCCATTTCCCAACGCCTCAGGATACCTCGAACTGGATCTCGGCACACATGCGCTGGAGATCCTCACCAACGGCACGCCCCTTGTCGACAACGTCCGCACGGTTGCCACGCTTCGCAGCCGGAAGACCATGTTCGTGACCGGCACGCTGGTGCCACCCAACATCGTCGGACTTGAACTCAGCGAGCCTGAGCGGGCTCCCAACATATCGATGGCATACGTCCGCATGGGAAATCTCTGTCCCGATGCGCCAACCATCGATATCGCCCTGAAGCAGGACACGACCGAGATCATACCGGAAGGATTCCGAAGTCTGGAGTTTCGGGAGTTCAGTGCCATTCCAGGCAGTCAGGAACAGTTTCTTGCTCTTGCTCCCGGCACCTACACCGTTATCGGGTATCGGGCAGGAACAAAGACCATCGTTCTGCCGCCGTCGGACGTCCGAGTGAATGCCGGCGAAGTACGTACGCTGTGGGCGGGCGGACTTCTTTCGAAGATCTCTCTTCAATCCGTAACACACGTAAAGTGATCTCATGGATAGCGAAAAGACCACAGTGGTAGGGGGCGAATTGACGCAGGAAGAGATCCGGCGTCTGGCGATCGACGCGCTGCGTCAGACCGCAAAGGACCTCGAGGCACAGCTCGACGCCGAGGTGCGTCAGCTCCTGACCTCCTGGGAGGAGAAGAAAGCCCTTTACCGCGGCGAATATTACACCTACAGAGTGCGCGGTCGCGAGATCAAGGTTGAGAACTTCACCGAATCGCTCTCACACACGCGCATTCCCAAGATCGCTCTTCCACAGTTCAAAGACTGGGGTGAGATCGTCCGCTGGTGCATGCAGGAAAACGTACCCGGTGAGTTTCCCTACACGGCAGGCGTCTATCCGTTTAAGCGCACGAATGAAGATCCTACCCGGATGTTTGCCGGCGAGGGTGGACCGGAGCGAACGAACCGGCGGTTTCACTACCTGTCGAAGAACATGCCGGCAGCGCGTCTATCGACGGCGTTCGATAGTGTGACGCTCTATGGCGAGGACCCTGATCACCGGCCTGACATCTATGGCAAGATCGGCAACTCGGGCGTGAGCATTGCCTCGCTGGATGATGCCAAGAAGCTCTATTCCGGTTTCGACCTGTGCGCCCCCTCCACATCCGTTTCCATGACGATCAACGGTCCGGCGCCGATGCTGCTGGCGTTCTTCATGAATGCCGCCATCGACCAGGAATGCGAGAAGTACATCCGCGAAAACGGACTTGAGCAGCAGGTCAACGCCACGATCGATGCGCACTTTGCCGGTAAGGGGCTTACCCGTCCCACCTACCGTCACGGCGACGGGTCGACCGAACTGCCGGAGGGCAGCGATGGTCTGGGTCTGATGCTTCTCGGCATCACGGGTGATAAGGTTCTTCCGGCAGATGTGTATGAGCAATGCCGTCAGCGTGCGCTTACGAGCGTGCGAGGAACGGTGCAGGCAGACATCCTGAAAGAAGACCAGGCGCAGAACACGTGCATCTTCTCGACGGAGTTTGCCCTTCGGATGATGGGCGACGTGCAGGAGTACTTCATCCGTGAGAGCGTTCGCAACTTCTACTCTGTTTCGATCTCGGGCTATCACATCGCCGAGGCAGGTGCCAACCCGATAACGCAGCTGGCGTTCACGCTTGCCAACGGGTTCACGTACGTTGAGTATTACCTGTCAAGGGGCATGAACATTGATGATTTTGCTCCGAACCTTTCCTTCTTCTTCTCAAACGGCGTTGATCCTGAGTACAGCGTGATCGGTCGCGTTGCGCGGCGCATCTGGGCGAAGGCCATGAAGAACGTCTACGGTGGAAACGAGCGCTCACAGATGCTGAAGTATCACATCCAGACGTCCGGACGTTCGTTGCATGCACAGGAGATCGACTTCAACGACATCCGCACGACGCTGCAGGCGCTCTATGCGATCTATGACAATTGCAATTCGCTGCATACCAATGCGTACGACGAGGCCATAACGACGCCAACGGAGGAGAGTGTACGTCGCGCGGTTGCTATTCAGCTCATCATCAACCGAGAGCTGGGGTTGACCAAGAACGAGAACCCGATCCAGGGCTCATTCATCATCGAGGAGCTGACGGATCTTGTCGAGGAGGCCGTGCAGGCCGAATTCCGTCGGATCTCCGATCGTGGTGGTGTGCTTGGTGCGATGGAGAACATGTACCAGCGCAACAAGATCCAGGAAGAGTCTCTTTACTACGAAACATTGAAGCATACCGGAGAGTATCCGATCATCGGCGTCAACACCTTTCTCAGTTCAAAAGGGTCGCCAACGGTAATCCCGGACGAAGTGATCCGCTCGACGACAGACGAGAAAGAGCAGCAGATATCCAACGTTAACTCCGTGAAACTGCGCGGCGGGGATGATGCCGGGGCAGCTCTGGATGTTCTTCGGCGGACGGCTGTGCGCAACGGAAACATCTTCGAAGCGCTCATGGAGGCGGCAAAGATCTGCTCACTCGGCCAGATGACGCGTGCTCTCTATGACGTCGGCGGTCAGTACCGGCGGAACATGTAGCCAGCTGTGATTGGGATCCAGGACATCCGGCAGGCGGCAGAGCGCATAGCTCCCCACATCCACCACACACCGATCATGACATCGCGCACGATCAATGCGATGTTCGGTGCTGAGATCTTCTTCAAGTGTGAGAACCTGCAAAAGGTAGGCGCTTTTAAGGCGCGCGGGGCGGTCAACGCCGTCATGCAGCTCGACGAGAAAACCGCCCGCTGCGGGGTGATCACCCATTCCAGTGGTAACCATGCTCAGGCGCTGGCCTATGCGGCCGGTCTTCGCGGGATTGCCTGCACCATCATCATGCCCGATACGGCACCGGCCGTCAAGGTTGCTGCGGTACGGGGCTATGGCGCGGAGATCATCTTTTGCAAGCCCACGCAGGAGTCGCGGCTTCGCACCATGGAAGAGGTTGCCCAGCGGACGGGGGCGCACGTTGTGCCTCCGTATGACGATGATCGCATCATGGCGGGCCAGGGAACCGCTGGACTTGAGCTATGCGAAGAGGTCGAGGGTCTGGACCTTGTCATGGCGCCTGTCGGTGGTGGCGGGCTCATGGGAGGGGTGGCCACGGCCGTGCGGGCTACACAGCCGACGGCGATGATCATCGGAGCCGAACCCGTCATTGCGGCCGACGCCAAGATGTCCCTCCAAACGGGGTTGCTTCAGCCCCCTACCGATCGTTTGACCATTGCTGACGGTCTGCGCACGGGGCTGAGTGAGAAGACCTTTGCACAGCTCCGCTCCATGGGTGTGGAGATCGAGACGGCTACAGAGGACAGTATCCGCAGGGGGACGCTCCTGGTGATGTCGCGCATGAAGCTTGTGATCGAGCCCAGTGCGGGTGTTACCCTGGGAGTCTTGCTGGAACAGCCCGGCCTGGCTCGGGGCCGCCGAATAGGCATCATCCTCTGTGGTGGTAATGTTGACCTCGGAAGCCTTGTCTTTGGATAACAGACATGGAACCCGCCCCCTAGGGAGCCGATTTTCCGTAGTTTTGTGGTCCTTTGGACACCTCCGCACCATCTCAAAACAGCACCTATGAGGCCGTTATCGGCCTCGAGGTTCACGCACAGCTGACGACGGCGGCGAAGGCCTTTTGCAGTTGCTCGACTACCTTCGGGGCCCAGCCAAACGTTAACGTCTGCCCGATCTGTCTCGGGCACCCCGGCGTTCTGCCTGTGCTGAACGAGAATCTCGTGGCTTTTGCCGTCCGCATGGGGCTGGCAACCAACTGTCAGGTGCGGCGTGTGTCGACGTTTTCGCGCAAGAACTACTACTATGCGGACCTGCCGAAGGGCTACCAGATCACGCAGTTTGCGGATCCGATCTGCCATGATGGATATGTCGAGATCGAGACCGAGCAGGGTGCGAAGTCCATTGGTATTACCCGTATCCACATGGAAGAAGACTCGGGCAAGAGCATCCATGACCTGGATATTGACACGCTTGTCGACCTCAATCGTGCCGGTGTTCCGCTGATCGAGATCGTTAGCGAGCCGGACATCCGAACGCCGCAGGAGGCCTATCAGTATCTGCAGCAGATGCGGCAGATCCTAATCTATCTCGGCATCTGCGATGGAAACCTCGAGGAAGGTAGTATGCGTTGCGATGCCAACATCTCGGTGCGACGTCGCGGAGCGGCGGCCTTCGGGACCAAGCGAGAGGTGAAGAACCTTAACTCGTTCCGCAATGTCGAGAAAGCCATCGAATTCGAGATCAACGACCAGATTGCCCTTTTGGAAAGGGGCGAGCAGGTTGTGCAGCAGACCCGTATGTGGGACGCCGGTGCGCAGAAGACCAAGGTGATGCGTACCAAGGAGCAGGCTCACGACTACCGGTACTTTCCGGAGCCTGATCTGGGTCCGGTGGTGGTTGACCACGACCGCCTTGAAGAGCTGCGTCGGTCGATCCCCGAGCTATCGCTGGCCAAGAAGCGGCGCTTCATGGCACAGTATCACCTGCCGGAGTATGATGCGGCTATTCTGGTTGACGAGCAGGATGTTGCCGCGTACTACGAAGACGCATGCGGGAGTCTTGCAAGCGCTTCGCCGGACGGATACAAGCTCGTGAGCAACTGGATCATGACCGAGGTCCTGCGCATTATGGGCGAGCGCAAGTGTACGATCTCCGAGGTCGGCCTGACGTCACGTCAGCTCTCCTCGCTCATCGATGTGATCACCGATGGAACGATCAGCAGTAAGACCGCAAAGGAGATCTTCCCGGAGATGCTCGCAAGCGGCCGTACGGCTCAGGAAATGGTAGAAGAGCGTGGACTCAAGCAGGTTTCGGATCCTGCGGCCCTTTCGGCGCTGGTCGACGAGGTGATCCGCGGCAATCCGGATAACGTTCAGAAGTATAAGTCGGGTAAGACCAACCTTCTTGGTTTCTTTGTTGGTCAGGTACTCAAGGCCTCCGGCGGAACGGCCAATCCGTCAATGGTCACGCAGTTGATGAAGGATGCATTGGAATCGGCCACAGCCCCCTGACACGAACTCGTCGGAGACACAGTATGCCAATCACACCAACGAAGACGATATGGAAGAACGGAAGCTTTGTTCCGTTCGAGAAGGCTTCCATTCACGTGCTCTCGCACGTGGTGCATTATGGCTCTTCGTGGTTTGAGGGTATTCGCTGTTACGAGACCGAGCAGGGCACGGCGATCTTCAGGCTCCATGACCACATGCGTCGTCTGCACCAATCGCTCAAGGTGTACCGCACACAGCTGCCTTTTTCGGTTGACGAGCTTTCCGAAGCCGCCGTTGACCTTGTCCGCCGGAATAAACTACGTCAGTGTTACATCCGCCCCTTTGCGCTGAGAGGTTTCGGCGACATGGGTGTGTATGGCCTGCGGTGTCCGGTAGAGGTGTACATCGCCGCCTGGGAGTGGGGTGCATACCTTGGTGACGATGCGGCTTCGAACGGTGTGGACGTATGCATCTCCTCATGGGACAGGATCTCGCCCAACTCCTTGCCATCGATGGCTAAGGCAGGCGGGAACTATATGAATTCGCAGCTGGTAAAGATGGAGGCCGTAGAGAACGGCTATGCCGAAGGCATCTGTCTTGACGCGTACGGGAACATTTCCGAAGGCTCGGGAGAGAATGTCTTCGTGGTCGTGAACAACGAACTGATCACGCCACCGGCGGCGAGTTCACTGCTGCCGGGCATCACACGTGACACGGTGATCGCGCTTGCTGAGGAACTAGGGGTGACCGTACGAGAGCAGAATATCCCCCGGGCAATGCTCTACAGCTGTGACGAGATGTTTCTTACCGGAACAGCCGTCGAGATCACGCCTGTCAAGTCTGTCGACCGCATTGCGGTGGGCCGTGGCAAGGTTGGCAACGTCACACGTGCATTACAACAAGCGTTTCACCGGATCACCGTCAACGGCGAGGATCCTTATGGCTGGCTCACGCCCGTGCGTAAGACCGGCTCCAAGTAATGACAGAAGAACACACAAGGATGAATTGATATGGCGAAGACGACAAAGGCATCACCACCGTCGAAAAAGTCAGCCCCCGCAGCCGCTCCCGCAAAGAAGGGGGCTTCTGCTAACGGTACGGCACAGCTGCGCACGGATCTTTTCGACATCAAGGGTTTTTCCAGGGAGACCCTTGTCGACTGGTATCGTACGCAGCACCTGGGGCGCCGACTGGATGAAAAGGCTGCCAACTACCTCAAGATGGCCAAGGGCTGGTCATACCATGCCCCATTCGCCGGACATGACGGTATTCAGCTGGCGCTGGGCAAGGTGTTCCGTCCGGGCAAGGATTTTCTCTTCCCGTACTACCGCGACATGCTGACGTCGCTTGCCGCCGGTGTGACCGTTGAGGAGATCATTGCCAATGGTCTTTCGAAGGACGTGGACGTTGCCGGTGGTGGTCGTCATATGAGCAACCACTTTGCCAAGATCTCGATCAACCTTCAGAACTCATCTTCATGCACGGGCAACCATTCCCAGCAGGCCGTCGGCACGGCCCGGTCGATCCGGAAGTTTAAGGGTGACGAGGTCGTGTATTGTTCAACGGGCGAGAGCACGACATCCGAAGGCTATTACTATGAGGCCGTGAACGGTGCTGATCGTGAGAAGCTTCCGATCGTTTTTGTGATCCAGAACAACAAGTACGGCATCAGTGTGCCGGTGCGGGAACAGACGCACAATCCTGTGGTGGCCGAGAACTTTAGCGGCTTCAAGAACCTGAAGATCATCTACTGCGATGGCCGTAACCCAATGGATTCCTTCAATGCCATGATGCAGGCGCGCGACTATGCCCTGAGCGGCAAGGGTCCGGTGATGGTCCATGCCGACTGTGACCGCATCGGTTCGCACTCCAACTCGGACAATCACGAGTTGTACCGCGAGCCCGAGGAACTCCAGGCCATGAAGGACCGCGATCCTCTTCCGCGCATGCGTGCCACGCTGATTGCCAACGCTGTTGCAACGGAAGAAGAGCTGCTGGCGATCGAGGATGCGAACAAGAATGCCATTTTCGCGGCTGCGGATGCCATAGAGCCCCTTGCCGACCCTGATCCGGCCTCTTACACCGATTTTGTGATCCCCGACCCGGTCGTCGGATACCATGATGAGGCGGAAGCAAAGTATACCCCTTCGCCAGACGCTCCGGTAGTTACCTTCCGTGAGGGAATTGTCAATGCCATGCACGAGGAGTTTCGCCGCAATCCAGCGACGTTTCTGTTCGGTCAGGACGTTGCCTCCTTCAAGAAGCAGGGCATTTTTAACGTCTGCAAGGGCATGCTGGACGAGTTCGGGAACGACCGGGTCTTTAACGCCCCGATCGCCGAGGACTTCATCGTCGGGACCGCCAATGGCATGACGCGCTACCGCGACGACATTCGTGTTGTGGTGGAAGGGGCTGAGTTCGCCGATTACTTCTGGCCGGCCATGGAGCAGCTGATCGAGTGTACGCACGACTACTGGCGTACGAAGGGTCAGTTTGCACCGGCTGTTGTGATCCGCCTCGCCTCGGGAGGCTACATTCAGGGCGGTCTGTACCATTCGCAGAACCTTGAGGGTACATTCACGACCCTGCCCGGCTTGCGGGTTGTCTGCCCTTCTTTTGCTGATGACGCTGTGGGCCTGATGCGAAATGCCATCCGTTCGCGCGGCACCACGATGTTTCTCGAGCCGAAGTTCCTTTACAACTACCGACCAACATCGGCACCAATGCCGAGTGAGGACTTTATTATCCCATTCGGCAAGGCGAAGGTTCGCCGCGCGGGCTCCCACC
Source organism: Bacteroidota bacterium (assembly GCA_003488525.1). Lineage (GTDB taxonomy): Bacteria > Bacteroidota > Ignavibacteria > Kapaibacteriales > Kapaibacteriaceae > UBA10438. Next base: position 52,253 of record DNLG01000026.1, read on the forward strand.
TTACGATCGTGACCTACGGTTCTGCCGTCCATTGGAGTCTGCAGGCCGCAGAACAGCTCGCCGCTGAGGGTATCGACGTCGAAGTGATCGATCTGCGGTCACTGGCCCCTTGGGACAAGGAAATGGTCTTCGAGCATGTCCGCCGCACGGGGCGCTGTGTTGTAGCGCACGAGGACAAGAAGACAGGGGGCTTTGGCGGCGAGATCGCCTCTGCTATCGGCGAGGAGCTGTTCCGGTACCTTGATGCCCCGGTTGCACGTGTAGGGTCCAAGGACACCCCGGTAGGCTTCGCCAAGAGTCTCGAGCAGGCGATCCTTCTGAGCGTTTCAGACATCGCCGAAGCGGTTCGCACAACCATGAGGTTCTGAGCGCCGTTGCGGAGCTGTTGAAAACGTACCTTGCCGGGCTGTGGATATCGTCTGTAACTGCACAGATGTCCAAGGCTTAACCGCAAAGTTCCTGTTCATATTTCTTGTTGGTCAGATAGGCCAACATCGGTATATTTGCAAGTCTGTTTCACTGGGCTCGGACCGCGTCGCGTACGTAGGTTCGCTGTCCCGTGGTGCAGACCGTCTGTTTTGCGACGCCCAAGTTGGGGTGACCGCTTCTTTGTAGAACGCTAGAGGGGTGCATGAGCACAGGCTTGCCACACGAGAGTAACAGTACTTCCGGAACAACCGATTCGTCGGCTGGGTCTGCGCAGAATGCCGTCGATTTCATCACAAACCGCTGGCAATTCATTGTTGGCGTTGTGGTGGGTCTGGCCTTGGTTATCGGCGGATACTTCTTCTACGACTCTCAGCAGCAGGAACTCAATGTAGAAGGTCTGACGCACCTGTCACGGGTTCGCATGACCTACGACATGGGTGCGTACGACCAGGCACTGACCGGCAAGGGCATTCCACCGATGGGCAATGAGGCTGTCAAGGGGCTTGTGGCTATCAGTGACGAATACGATGGCACACCGGCAGGAGAGCAGGCAGCTCTCATGGCTGGCAATGCGTACGTAAATCTCGGCAAGGCATCCGAGGCCGAATCACAGTTCACCCGCGCCGCCGGATCATCGTCCCTACTTATCCAAGTTGGTGCAAAGCAAGGACTTGCGGCCGTTCGCGAGATGCAGAAGAATTTCTCCGAAGCAGCTTCTCTCTATGAAGAAGCGGCAACGTTGGCTGACAAGACCGGACTTGAAGATCGCCTGACCTACAACGCAGCGGTCTGTTATGAGGAAGCAAAGAACACAGCAAAAGCCCAGGAACTGTATCGTTTGGTCGTTAAGAAATTCGAAATGTCAGAAGTTGCTGCCTCGGCTAAATCGGGGTTGGCGCGTCTTGGCACGGCAATTGATTAGCGATTCGAGGCATTTTGCCACTTTTTCAACCGAAAGAGTCCAAACACGTGAAAAAAGAGCTAAAGAATAAGGTTTTTACAACTGGAGGTTGTATGCAGCGTTGGTTTCGTCTGAGCAGCTTGCTGCTCGCGTTAACCGCGATTTTCAACATTGTGCCTGCATTGGCGCAGCCATTCGTTGAGGTTCGCGGTAGTCTTCCACCCGGAGGCGTACGGATTTTCGTACGCGATACGACCTACCGTATCAGTGGTTCCTACACCATTGGCGGTACTCTTATCATTGAACCGGGCACACGGGTTGAGTTTCTTCCGAACGGTCGTCTGATTGACTCGACCGGCGGTCGCATCATTGCCGATGGACGTGCATCAGCCACGTACAATCCAACGGCAGTGAATCCATTGGTCCCGCCGTACACAGGCTACGACGACCTGAGCTACTTCGGTGCTCCAGGTGTCGTCACCTCGACGATCGAGACCGAACCAACGATCAACCCTGCTAAGCACGGTCTGATTTTCCGCGTTAACCTTGGTACAAACGCGAACCTGCAGAATCTCACGCCAGCTCAGGCGATCATGTATCGGGCAGCCCGACTTGATCTTGGAGCCGTGATTTCTGCTATTCGTCTGAACCCTTGGTTCCGCGTTTCGGGACGTACCGTAAACGTGAATCCAGCACGCATCACCTTTACATCAGATCGCGTGAACAACTTCTCGCGTGAATGGGGTCACATCGTTGTGCTCCCGGGTGCCCGTGCCGCTTTCTTCCGTGACGTTGACTTCGTCAACTTCCGCAAGGACACGACGGTTGATAACCGCCCTGTATATCTGACAAACAATGCTGGTCAGGCATTCACCGCAGCTCAGGCAGAAACGGCCAATCAAACACTTCTGAACCAGTCAAACGGTTCGGGTGGTGCGATCACGACGTTCTCGTCACGCACGTGGATTGTGGGCTGTAACTTCCGCAACAACATGGCTCGCTATCGCGGGGGTGCTGTTCAGATCCTGCAAGCGCCGGTCGATGCGTTCACCGGTTCGACCCTTCAGCTGTATCCAACAGTTCCACCGGCAACAATCGGTGCACTGCCAACATACCCTGCTTCTGTCAACCCATTCCTGACAAGTCAGTTGAACGCTACGCCGATCAACAGCGGAATCCGTGTGACAGACAATGTCCATGATGCTGGTGCAGAAACATTGACAGATTCAGACCGTCAGTCTCTCGACGACGCTCGTCTGGCTGTCTATCTCGGACGCATCCGTCAGTCGCGCTTCACGGGTAACTACGCACTTGTAGCTGATGTTGACACGATCCGTGTCGGATCAGTCCGTATCGTGGGCGACGTTTCAAGCCGTGCCGCTACTGTGTTTGGCACAACAACGCGATCACAGCGCAACGAAGCATTCGGTGGCGCTATCTACATCAGTGGTCGCACCCCGATGACCATTGGTCTCGGCATCAATGATTTCCAGGGCAAGGACACGATGGAGTTCACCAGCAACTATGCTGAGAACCGTCAGTCTGCTACACCAGTTGGAAATCAAGTAACAAGCGGTGCACGCGGAGGCGCTGTATACGTAGGGGACAACACGCGTGTGTTCTTCGCCGGACGTTATACGACAAACCGCACGGTCACACCGTTCATCACGACGCTTTCAAGTTCGAGCGCTGCTTCGGTTGGAAACTTCTCTAAGGGCGGTGCTATCTATGCAAGCACTGGTGCTCTTCAGATCCAAGTTCGTGGCAACCTCGACAACAACCCACCGACCCACTTCATCGGAAACGAGTCGGGTCGCGGTGGTGCCATTTTCGTTGAGCGTGGAACAACAGATCGTGATCTTTCACCATGGGTCGGCGGTTCCGACGGTGTGATTGAAGCACGCAATCTTGGTTTCAACATCAAGTTCCGCGACAACAAGGCCTCGGTTGAAGGTGGCGCTATCTATACGGCACGTAACATGTATGTCTACGGTGCTGGCGGCGCTTCTGGACCGCTGTGGATCTACGGCGCCAACTATGGTGTTGAATTCAACAACAACACGGCGAGTTTCTCGGGTGGTGCCATTACGGTGAACATCCCTGAAAATCTTCCGGTTGTTGAGCGCGGTCTGCGCTATGTCCGTGCTCACTTCATCAACAACCGCGTTGGCCAGGTTACTGGTACAACGGTCAATGAAGTACGCGGTGGTGGTGGTCTCTACGTGATCAACGCCGACCTCAACGTTGTCAAGGGTGTTGAGTTCCGCGCCAATAAGGTGTGGAACGGTAACGGCGGTGCTGTTGCTATCGTAACGCCAGACACGGTTACGCGTAAGCGCTTCATGGTCACCGATATGGACGATCTTGCGTTCAATTCAAACGCGATGGCGATTGGATATACCCCACGCAACGATGTGTTTACATTCGGCACTTCGAGCCCAAGCCCGGATGAGCGGATGCTCACCCGTTTCTATGACAACGAAGTCTATCCAAACGCAGCACGTCAAGGTTCTGGCACCACACAGCGTGGTGACATCAAGGTAACACACCCTGGTACAACGCTTCGCGAAAACGGAACAGGTCTTGGTGGTGCTATCTACATTCTCGACAGTATCCGCGTACGTGTAGACACCTTTGCCTTTGACCGTGTTCGTTTCCAGAACAACATGGCATTCAGCGGCGCGGCTGTTTACTCAGACAATTACGATCTCAAGCTTGCCTTTGCACGCTGTCTCGTGACAGGCAACAAGGCATCTTCAACGATCGGTCGTCAGAACGATACGATCGAAGGCCCAATGGTCAACACTGAGAACCCTGCTTCGAGTGATCTTGCTGGAGCGGTTCTTTTTGGTGAGATCACCGGTCCACTTCCATGGAACACCTACAGCTCTGCAGCCAACAGCATCTATGATAATGACGCTCGCTTTATCGTGCGTCTCCCAGATGCTCAGGACACGAAGGGCGTACTTGCCGGCACAACAGGCATTGGCTTTGGTGGTGTCGATACGCTCCGCGGCAACTATTGGGGTCGCACCGAAGCAAATGTGAACACGATCCTTCCTCTTTCGGCTGGTTCAACGTTTGCTCGCGAGCAGGAGACATTCTTCATTGCTGGTAACGGCAAGACGCACATGCGTTTCGTCCGCGGCACAACGTCAAACCCAACAGAGCAAGGTCCATTTGAATCAGCATGGCGCTATGCGTACACGCCGATTCCAGCATGGCAGATTCCAGACACGCTCCTCATGCAGGGTCGCGTCTATGACATCTTCGATAAGGGTACAGACATCAAGACGGCCGATTATTCAAGCCGCCGTATGTCTCCAATCGAAGACTTTGCAATCGGCATCCCGCCAACGCTTCGTCTTTATGCAGATCCGCTTCAGCCATCATTCAACAAGTATGTAAAGCGCATGACGCGTAATCCGTACGATGCTGATCGTTTCACGGATGTCGCTGCGGTGCAGACTGAGTTTGTTGGTGATCATCCGATCGGTTATCCTCTGTTCCTCGAGGCTCGTGCTGACTATAATGGTACCGCCGAGATCGCGAACAACGATGCACGTTCGATCAACGAGACGGTGTTCTTTGTGATCAATGAGCGCACGGGTGACTTCATCCGCGTTAACATGTCACAGCGGACGAATACAGATACGATCTTCCGTGCTCGCGTCGACTTCGTTCCGGACTCATCAAATGGTGGTGATCCGAACATTCGTCGTGCCTATGAAGGTCTTGCGACATATGGCACGGGAGCGACCCTGCTGAGCAACATCGTTCGCAATGCTATCGCAGAAGATTCTGCAGCACTTGCCGGACGTCGTTACGAAGCCTCTTCGACTCTCGGCGAGCTTGGCGGCACTGATTTCCGTCTGACGAATCGTCCGACTCTCCCAACATCGAACACAATTGGTGCTGATGGTGGCAAGGAAACGTACTATGCCGGCGAGCGTTATCGTGCTCTTCCGGTTGTGAATGGTGACCCTATCACCATCATCTCACGTACGGCTCTCTGGAAAGACGGCGTTGTTAATGCAATCAACGGTGCCCTCACCTTTAACATCGGCAACAACACGAATCCACCTGTGTTTACGGGTTGTGCCGATACACTTCCAACGTCCCCACTCCTGCACCCAGAATTCCGCAATCGCGTATTCGTGACGGAGAATCGTCTCTACACGCCGATCACGGCCGCCCAGTCATCACGTGGTCCTGGTCGCGGTAGCTGGTTCAATGAGCCTTCAAGCTACCCAGCTGAC